>JAGQND010000047.1 GCA_020428265.1 Candidatus Saccharimonadota bacterium
TAGCTTCGGCTATGGAGGATTGGTGTGAATAAAATATATGTAGGAATCGGTGTGCTAGCGGTGGTAGTGCTCGGTATATTTTTGGTAAATAATAAGAGTGACAAACCACAACAAGCAGAGGTCAAAAAGCCTGCGGTAACCATTATGGGTGCTGGCTCAACCTTTGCCGCTCCTCTATATAGCCAGCTTGGTAGCGAAATCAAGAAGAGCGACAACGTAACCATCAACTACCAACCTGTTGGTTCCGGTGCTGGTATCACTCAGTTTATAGCCAATACCGTAAGCTTCGGTGGCACCGACGTAGCGCTTAAAGATACGGAAGTAGAGCAAGCGCGTGCGCACGGTGAGCCTCTTAATTTGCCGGTAGCATTTGGCGCCATTACTATTTCGTACAATCTACCTGGCGTAAAGAGTGGTTTGAAGCTCGACGGCCTTACAATTGCAAATATATATTTGGGCAACATAACAAACTGGAGCGACGACGCTATAAAGTCGCTTAACCCAAGCGTAAACTTGCCCGACCTAGCTATTACCCCTGTGTATAGGTCTGATTCATCGGGTACCACATCACAGTTTACTAGCTATCTAAAGGGTCAAAGTGCAGACTGGGCAGAGCAAATTGGTAGCGACAAAACCGTAAAATGGCCAACCGGCACAGGCTCTAAGGGCAACGATGGCGTAGCGGCTACAACTAGTCAAACAGAGGGTGCCATAGGTTACGTAGAGCTAGCATACGCACTGCAAAATAAATTCACTGTAGCGTCTGTTAAAAACAAAGATGGCCAATTCGTGTCGCCATCACTCGATAGCACATCAAAAGCTGGCGAAAACATACCAAACTTGCCTAGCGACCTACGATTTAACTCTATAGACTCACCATCTAAGGGCGCTTACCCTATAGCATCACCAACATTTATAGTTGCCTATGCCGACCCTTGTAGCGCTGGTAGTGTGAAAAATGCCGAGCAGGCAGCCGGCTTGCAGACTTGGCTAAGCTTCATACTTGGCAGCGGTCAGGAAAGCATGAAAAAACTCGAATATGCACCACTTTCAAAGAGTCTACTAACCAAAGCGCAAGACAAAGTTGCGGCTATGACCTGTAATGGCAAAGCGATTTCACCAAAGTCGTAATGGCAAAAACAACTTCAATAACAAACACAAGCTCCCGTGCCCTATCTGTGGCACGGGAGTGGAGTGCCGATGCAACCTTGCGACTCGTACTGCAGGTATTTGCAATTGCACTCATGGCGATTATCGTAGGATTTTTTGTACAACTTGCACTCATGGCCGCGCCCGTAATTTCGAGTATGGGTGTAGCGGGGTTCTTGTTTGACAATAACTGGGACGTAGCGCACGAAATTTTTGGTGCTTGGCCACTGGTTGTTGGCACTGTCATCACCTCTGTAATAGCACTAATCATAGGTGTGCCAGTGGCGGTTTCGGCGGCAATTTACATCACAGAGTTTGCCCCGGCTCGCCTGCGCTCTACACTCGCTCTGCTGCTCGACCTACTGGCTGCCATACCATCGGTAGTTTACGGACTATGGGGTGTGTTTGTGCTCATACCTACACTCAAGCCTATCGAACGTTGGGTTGCGAGTACGTTTGATTTTGTGCCTTTTATAGGCGGCGCAGTAAATGGGCCTAATTATTTTGTAGCTGGCTTGATACTTGCAATCATGATTATACCTATAGTTTCGGCTATATCACGCGAGGTGTTATCTACGGTGCCGTTAGCTGAAAAAGAAGCCGCCTTGGCTCTAGGCGCTACACGCATAGAGGTTATACGCCTGGCGGTTTTGCCGCATTCCGCGGCGGGCATAGTTAGTGCTGTCATGCTGGGACTTGGTCGTGCAATTGGTGAAACTATAGCCGTGACGCTCGTTATCGGCAATGCTGCGATTATCGGCCAAAGTATATTTTCACAGGGATACACACTGGCGGCTGTGGTGGCAAATGAGTTTGGCGAGGCTGAGCCTGGAAGCGTGCATTCCGCAGCTCTTATAGCGGCTGGCGTGGTGCTGTTTATACTAACATTTATAGTTAACGCCACGGCTCGCGTGCTTATTATGCGCCGCACGGTCAAGCGAGTTTCGGTGGCAGATAAGGTGGTAGCATGAGTGTATTTATTGCAACATCGCGGAGGCGTTTGGTTACTAATGTTTTAATAAAGTCACTGCTTCTCGCCGGTGTTATAGCGGCACTTTTGCCCCTAGTGCTCGTTATCGGCTACGTGTTTGCCAAGGGCTTGCCGGCGTTTAGCGCAGATTTTTTCCTCACCGACCCTACGGGCGCGTTTTTTGGCGACCAAGGCGGCATACGCAGCGCAATTATAGGCACATTTGCCATAGTTGGCCTAGCGTCGCTCATAGCTATACCCACGGGTATTGCCTTAGCCGTGTATCTAAACGAAATTGGCAAAAAATCCAAACTTGCTAGCGGTATACGCTATGGTGTAGATATTTTAACTGGTGTGCCGTCTATAGTTTTCGGCTTGTTCATATATAGTGTGCTAGTAATCGGTGATTTCATGACTGGTTTTGCTGCTTGGAAGGGTTCGCTGGCTCTGGCACTACTCATGCTCCCAGTAGTTATACGCGCTGGTGAAGTTAGCCTAGCTATGGTGCCCACCACTCTGCGCGAGGCCGCCCTAGCACTTGGTGCACCACGCTGGCGGGTTATTTTGTTCGTCGTGTTGCCGTCTGCCGTGTCAGGCTTAGTTACGGGTAGTCTGCTAGCTATAGCGCGAACTGCTGGCGAAACTGCGCCGTTACTATTTACCGTACTTGGTGCGCAGGCGCTTACTATGTCCTTCGTTGAGCCTATGAATTCACTGCCGCTGCAAATATTCAACGACATACGTCAGCCGAATCCAGACCTAGTGACACGTGCTTGGGGTGCAGCACTTACACTCATATTGTTAATCTTAGTTACAACACTAATAGCGCGCTTTGCCGCCAGGAGGAACCGCATATGACAACTACTATTGCTAAAAAAGGTATGAATCTTACTGTAAAAAATATCCAGGCATTTTACGGTGAATCCAAGGCCGTAAAAGGTGTCTCGATAGACTTTCCGGCTAATAAAATAACTGCACTCATAGGTCCGTCGGGTTGCGGCAAGTCTACACTTGTACGCTGCCTCAACCGCATGCACGAAGAAGGCTCGAGTGCGAGTGTGCGCGGCAAAGTACTACTAAACGAAGAAAATATTTACGGTGCAGATGTCGACCCCGTATCTGTTCGGCGCACCATCGGCATGGTTTTTCAAAAGCCAAATCCGTTTCCGACAATGTCTATTTTAGACAATGTTCTAGCTGGTCCTCGCCTGTCTGGCGATAGAGCACACGCAACTCGTAAACATGCTGAGCAAGCGCTGCGAGATGTTGGTTTGTGGGCTGAAGTAAAGCACAAGCTAAATCGTCCGGCGGCGGACTTGTCTGGTGGTCAGCAGCAGCGTCTGTGTATAGCTCGCGCCATAGCACTCGAGCCCGAAGTTTTACTCATGGACGAGCCTTGTTCGGCGCTCGACCCCATATCTACGCAGCGTATCGAGGAACTCGTATTGCGACTCAAAAAACGCTTTACCATAGTTATGGTAACTCACAACCTGCAGCAGGCGCAGCGCGTAGCCGACAGAACGGCATTTATGCTAGACGGTGAGCTTATAGAAGTTGCCGCGACCAGCAATCTGTTTAACAAGCCCAAAGACAGTCGCACCAAAAAATACGTTACAGGGCAATTTGGCTAAGATTTTTGTTAAAATCTGCATATTGCTCATGGTATACTTAAAGTATGAATCCTAACGACCCACAGGGTAGCGTTGTGCCTGAGCAGCCTCAGGCTATTCAGTCTGCCCAGCCGCAGGTCGTTAGCCCCGATGCCGTGCAGCAACTGCTAGACCAACAGGCAGCTACGGAGCAACAGCAGGTCCCTCAGCAAACTCCTGTAGTACCCCAAGAAGTGCCGCAGGCAGCAGAGGTCGTAACTGGTGAGCAGCAATTAGCTCCAGTAGAAGCTCAAGATGGTGACGAGTACGAGCCGGAGGATTACACCGACGAAGAGCTCGATAGCGACCCTGTTAAATGGTCGGCCCAAGAGTATATACACCGCGACAAAGGCACCGGTTGGTTTATTGGCTTTGCAGTTATTATGATAGTTCTTGGCCTTATATCATGGTTTGTCATGCATTCTATTTCATTTGCTATTTTGTTGGTTGTTATTGCGGTTGTCGTGATTGTTTACACTCGTCGCCCGCCCCGAGAGCTTAGTTATACACTCGACAGCCAAGGCTTGACTATCGACAACACCGTACACAAGTTTTCTAATTTTAAATCGTTTGGTGTTATACAAGAAGATGGCGAATATTCCGTAATGCTCATACCTACCCAGAGGTTTCAGCCGGGCATCACGGTGTATTTCCCAGAGGAATCTGGCGAAGATATAGTAGACGTACTAGGGAGTCGCCTGCCTATGAAAGAGCTTAAACTCGACGCCGTAGACCGTATAGTTCGGTTACTGCGTTTGTAGCCGCTATTGTTCATCATAGGCTTGATACACTAGGCGTTTTATGATACAATAAAAAACTGTTAACGCAATGTATGCACCCGTAGCTCAGCTGGATAGAGCGTTGGCTTGCGGAGCCAAAGGCCATAGGTTCAAATCCTGTCGGGTGTACCATAGAAAATCCCCTACCTCGTGTAGGGGATTTTCTATGGTAGGTTCGCATAGCGAACTTTGAACCGTAAGGTTCACGCCACACCTGTAGCGTAGAAAAGCGCGAAGCATTTTTCTACGCAAAGGTGTGACGGAGTTCTCTGAACTCTTATCCTGTCGGGTACCTTGTCGGTCTTTTCTCAATTTAAAACACCCACGCTTGGTGGGTGTAGGGCTAAAATCCAGCTACCTCTGTTATGGTGCAGCTTTCTACGGTGTCTTCTGGCGTCATCACTATGTCCGCCACGATTTTTTGCCCGGCCAGCACTTGCGGTAGCCAGTAAGGATCGTCGTCCCACATGTCTGCGTATGGCAGGTCCGCCTCGGCATACCACCTGGGGCGCATTTCCTCGCTTTCGCTCGGCTCTCCGCTCCACTTGGTGCACGTGTATATGTGCACGTTCATTATGGTTGGTACACCCTTGAACAGCTCGTCAAAGTGCACTTCGGCGACTTTCTCGTACACCACAGGGGTCACGCCGATTTCTTCTTGAGTTTCGCGTATCATCGCTTGCTCAATAGTATCGTCGCCCTCCACCTTGCCGCCCACGCCGTTCCAGCGACCTTCGCCAAAACCGCGCTTTTTCATTGCCAGCAGCACTTCTCCTCCTCTTCGTAGGAATACTAGTGTCAGAGTTTTCGTCTGTTTACCCATATATCTAGTATAGCATACACACTATATTGACTTTTCATCACGTTTATGCTAATATAGAAGTATAAACTATGAACAAAAATAAACAACCCAGCAACACCGAACAAATAGAAGAGCTAGCGCAAATGGCTCTTGGTATTGATGACGGCGACGACGAAAGGTTTGCCGAGGGAGTTGATGCTGCGTTTATGGACGGCAGAATGGCGCTGCTCGGTGGACTGGCCGCCAGGATAGAACACTACTATACTCATGATCCCTCTACTATAGATGACGTGATAGCCGGCAAATCATTTATGCACCTAGCCGCCAAGCGCGACGTAGTATCGTCTCGTATAAACTTCATGACTAAAGAAGAGCGAGCCGCATACTTAGACGCTCACGACAAAATGCGCGACGAGTTGTTAGAAACGACTGACTAAAATTGCAAAATTATTGCAATATGTAGTATAATATCGCAACAATGAACGATGCTCTAAAGATGTTTGCAAATATTTTGCGCAGCAACTCCGATAGTGTAACTAGCACCCGCAAGCAAGTATTTATGGCGCTATATGGCAAAGATCCGCTGAGTATACATGATTTATATGAGCAGCTGAACGGCAAGGTCGATAGAGTGAGCGTGTACCGCACGGTGGATTTGTTTGAAAAGCGCGGCATAGCCAACCGTATACAAATAGGCTGGAAGTACAAAATCGAGCTCTCCGATGTATTTGTAGAGCACCATCATCACGTGAGTTGCCTTGGCTGCGGCAAGGTGTTCGCGGTGCAAGAAGACGAG
>JAGQND010000048.1 GCA_020428265.1 Candidatus Saccharimonadota bacterium
GAAAACTCCGGGAACCACAATTTAGTGAAAAAAGACCCGACGCACCTTCCTTAAAACACACCTCCCAAAAAACTCCACCTCACAACACATAAGTCTCTCAACGGTAGCCATATGCTTTACTTAGTAACGCGTGCTACCGCAACTTATAAACAAAAACAAACATACCAAAAAAACAAATAGCACTATTATCAGTTAGGTGATCTCGAATCTAAAAGTAATACTTTTAGACTCTTTTGCGTTATAGTAAAGGAGATGAGTAAAGTACATCCACCACATACTGAACTACACATTCCTGTTTTATTAGATGCGGTTTTGGACGTCATGAATCCGCAGCCAGGCGAGAGTTATTTGGACCTGACGGCGGGCTACGGCGGCCATGCCAGCATTTTTATGGACAGAATAGGTAGTGAAGTAAGTACTACGTTAGTTGATCGCGACGATTATGCTATTTCTCATTTGGAGAAATTTGCTAAAAAAGGCGCACGACTGCTGCATGCTGATTTTGTAACTGCTGCGAAGCAACTTATAGAAGAAGGTAAGCGGTTCGATAATGTTCTTATCGACTTAGGGGTGTCGTCACCGCAGCTCGATCAGGGCGAACGAGGGTTTTCATTTACAAATAATGGTCCACTGGACATGCGCATGGACCGTAGGCAAGAGCTTACGGCCGAGCAATTGGTTAACACTGCTCCTAGTAGTGAGCTTACGCGCATTATCCGAGAGTTTGGCGAGGAATCGCCGGCGAATTCTAAGCGAATTGCCGAGGCAATCGTAAAGAATAGGCCACTACGTACAACTGAAGAACTCGCAAGTCTGATAAAGCAAACCATTCGTGGCCCCAGGACTAAGACACACCCTGGCACGCGTACCTTTCAAGCGCTCCGCATAGCGGTCAACAAAGAACTAGAGCAAGTAAAGCAAATACTTGAGCTGCTACCTCTCCTCCTCACGAGTGGCGGCCGAGTAGGCATTATAAGCTTTCATAGTTTAGAAGATCGTCTTGTTAAGCAATATTTCGCCGAGCAGCGCGAAGCTGGGTATGAAGCCGAGCTTCGCGTGCTGACGAAAAAGCCTGTCGACGGAGCCATTTCTGATGTTCACAACCCGCGTGCAAGGAGCGCTAAGTTCCGAGCCGCAGTGAAAATATAAAACAAAAAAGAAGGAGGCATCACCACATGCCAATCCACATACCAGTAAAAAACGAATCAGTAGACACAAAAGTTACTGTACGTTTTAAATAGTTAAAAGCTATCGCAAGTAGGCGAGCTGTAATGCTCGCCGGCTTGCGCGGCAGATGCTCTACGCAGAAAATCTACTACGCAAGCTTTTGATAGTATGAAAAATAAAAAATAAACACAAAAAGAGAACCACCACATGTCTTACCAACCATTAACAACACCGTACTACTCGAGTCGACGTCAGTCTGGCTGGAATAGAAATCAAAATACCGTTGCGTTTGCATCGTCTATAAAATTAGGGCCAATATCACACACAATTTTAATAGCTCTTATGGTAACGATAATAGGTTTGGTATACTTAACACAGGCAACCATGACAACCAGCTATGACTATGAAGCTCAAAAGTTTGATAATCAAATAGCTGAACTAGAAACAAAAAATGCAGATTTGAAAGTCGACAATGCTAGGTTGACTGCGCTCGAGAAGGTTCAAAGTTCGAATGTTGCTAAAAATATGACTACTCCGGTATCGACGGAATATGCCAGATAGGGGAAAATAATGCCGCAACTACCATTTAAAGAAATGAGTCGGCCAGCGATCATACGTTGGCTGCTTATTGCTGTTATGGTGGTTTTTGGTATCAGGTTGTTTTACCTGCAGGTTATAAAACATGCTGACTATGCTGAGATGGCTGCTGCGGAGCAGATAAAGCCGCTCACTATACCCGCTAAGCGTGGGCTAATATATGCTATGGACGGCAGCACTCCGGTGCCACTTGTGATAAATCAAACTCTCTACACCATGTTTGTGGACCCGAGTATAGTCAAAGACCCGTCTAAGATACTAGATACGATTCGCAGTGTAGCTGGGGGTAATTTACAGCCTAATTTGGAGTCTTTGATATCACGCAAAGAGTCTCGCTACCAGATACTTGGCAAGAATTTGACGCGTAGGCAGGCTGAAATGATAAAGTCTAAAAACTATGCAGGACTTGGTTTTCAAGAGGTGACCGCACGCGTATATCCAGAGGCTGGACTTGCTGGCCAGGTGCTTGGCTTTGTGAACGGTGACGGAGTGGGGCAGTATGGTGTAGAGGGTTACTTTAATAGTCAGCTTGTGGGTAAGGACGGGCGGTTGAAGTCGGTGACTGACCCCAGTGGCGTGCCACTTACGATAGGTGATAAAAATGTAAACATTCCGGCCGTGGATGGTGATGATATAGTACTTACTATAGATAGAAACGTGCAGGCATTTGCTGAAAAGGCGCTTGCTGAGGGCCTGAAGCGTACTAAGGCTACAAACGGTTCAGTTGTGGTGATAGATCCACGAAACGGTAAAGTTATGGCTATGGCGAATTTACCAACATACAATCCGGCGGAATTTGGAAAGGCCCAGAGCGCTGACTTGTTTAATAATGCCATAGTGTCGGCTCCGTACGAGCCGGGCTCTGATATTAAGACATTTACGGTCGCAACAGGGCTTGATAAAGGCATAATCGAGCCTGACTCACGCTATAACAATACAGACTATATAAAAATTGAAGACAGGACAATCCAAAACTTTACCAAGGGTCAAACTGGTGACATAACCTACCAAACAGCACTAAACTACTCGCTAAATACTGGTATGGTGACTATAGCTAAACTGCTTGGCGACGGCAATTCTATAACAAAGGGCGCCCGTGATACTTTGTACGATTATTTTCACAATCGTTTTGGCTTTGGTAAGCTGACTGGTATTGAGCTTTCCAATGAGCAGCCGGGTATTATTATTTCTCCGAGCCAACGTGATGGTGGGGCGGTGAGGTATTCAAATATGACATTTGGCCAGGGTATGGACCTTACTATGATTCAGGTGGCGTCTAGTTTTTGCTCGTTAGTAAATGGCGGAACATACTACCCGCCTACGGTAGTAGAGGGCAAGCTAGATAAAGACGGCAACTTGGTAGCTGCTCCCAAAAAGACACCAAAGCTTGGCGTGATAAGTAAAACAGCTTCTGATAAAGTACATAAAATGATTCACGAGGCCAGGACTGCGTTTTTTGCAAATCGTGACAAGCCGGGCTACGACATAGGTGGCAAGACAGGTACGTCACAGACACTTATAAATGGTAGCTATGATAATGATCAAACTGTGGGTACATACTTGGGCTACGGTGGTGACACAGAAGCAAAATATGTCATAATGGTAGAAGTCTCTGGCAAGGGCATGGGGCTGCAGGGCGGTACCGATGCAATGCCGATATTTACTGATATTTCTAACTGGTTAATTGATTATTTAAAGTTACAACCGAAGGGCTAATATGCAACAAGCAACACCACATCTTACAAACGATTTAGCGTATATTCTTATATTGAGCGCAGTAACTTTTGTGGCGGCTATGCTGCTTACGCCTGTATACACACACTTTGCTTATAAATATAAGTTTTGGAAAAAGCAGCGTTCTACTAGCACTACAGGTGAATTGTTGAAAGTTTTTACCAAGCTTCACAAAGAAAAATTTGAGCGCAATATACCAACTATGGCCGGCACTATAGGTGTTGCTGCGATTACTTTGGTGACTGTTACATTGAACTTAGATAGGGCAGAGACGTGGCTACCGCTAGCTGCATTAATAGGTGGTGGCGCGGTGGGCTTGCTAGATGACGTCATAAATATACGCGGCAAAGGCGGCGGGGTTGCCGGGCTGCGCTCAAGCGTGAAGTTTAGCATGATTACGCTTTTAGGCTTGGCGCTCGGTTGGTTTTTTGCTGTCAAGCTAGGCTACGATGCTGTGTATCTGCCATATGTTGGCGAAATAGCTGTGGGCTGGATGATGATTCCGCTATTTGCGTTTGCAGTAGTAGCTACGGGCAATGCCGTGAATATCAGTGATGGCCTAGATGGTTTAGCGGGCGGTTTGCTAGCGATTGCGTTTGGCGCATTTGGAGTTATATCTGTTTTACAGGGCAATATACTGCTCGCAGGTTTTTGCTTTACGGTACTAGGCGCACTGCTAGCTTACTTGTGGTTCAATGTGTATCCAGCAAGGTTTTTTATGGGTGACGTAGGAAGCTTTGCGCTTGGCACTAGCCTGGGTGTAGTGGCGATGCTTACTAATTCGTTCTTTTTACTACCAGTTATTGGCATAGTTTTTGTGGTTGAAGCTGGCTCAAGCTTGATACAAATTTTTAGTAAGCGAGTTTTTGGCAAGAAGATATTTATATCAGCACCCGTACATCATCACCTTGAGGCGATAGGCTGGCCAGAGACAAAAGTAACTATGCGATTTTGGCTGATATCTACCGTAGCTGCGGTAGCTGGGATATTGATTGCCGTTACCGGGGGTCACATATCGTGACACGCGCTAGGGTGGCGGCTCGTCGAGCAGGCGAGCTAGTGCGCAGGCATAGGCCTGACTATAAAATCATCATGCTCATGGGCATACTCATGATGCTCGGGCTAGTTGTCATGTATGCCATAGGCCCATCACGTGCCAATGCGTTAAATAGTTCGTATGGTACGGATTTTTATAGTTCTACATATTTTTTCCTTAAGCAGTCGGGTAGCCTTATAGCGTCTCTACTGGTATTTGCCTTGGTATCGGTCTTACCGGTGTCATTTTTTGCCAAAAACGCCACTAAATTTCTGTTAGCGGGTATGGCGGCGTGTGCTTTATTGCTATTTTTTGGTGATATTTTGCATGTAGATGCAATAGCCAAGTGCACGCTGGGTGCATGTAGGTGGTTTTCACTTGGGCCTGTAGGCACCATACAGCCAGCCGAGATATTGAAGTTTGGTTTGCTTATATACCTAGCCGTTTTCTTGGCAGACCGTATCAAAAAGGGTAGTGTGAATGACTGGCATGACACTATAATGCCAGTGCTGGTTGTTCTTGGTATATCGGCTATATTTGTGATTTTGTTTCAAAAAGATTTAGGTACGGGCCTTACTATACTATGTATGGCTGCCGTAATGTTATTTGTATCAGATTTAAAATGGAGCCGCATAGGCGCACTCGCGCTCCTGGGGCTTGTAGCTATAGGTGTACTGATAGTAGCCGCACCGCACCGTATGGAGCGTGTGGCGACATTTCTGAGTGGAGATAACCATGCTATAGACGACGCTGGTGGGTATCATATAGCGCATGCCAAGATGGCCATAGGTAGCGGCGGGCTATTCGGAGTGGGCATAGGCAATAGCGTAGAGGCTACAGGTTATTTGCCGGAAGCTATCAATGACTCGGTTTTTGCCATTATGGGTGAAACATTTGGGTTTGTCGGCTTGGTGGCAATTATGAGTTTGTTCGCGTTTTTACTACTCAGGCTCATAGATATCTTCGGCCATCTTTCTGACCCATTACACCGTTTGATGGTAGCTGGTGTATTTGGTTGGCTGGCTTCGCACGTATTTTTGAACATTGGTGCCATGATAGGGTTAATACCACTTACTGGCATTACTTTGCCACTACTTAGTTTTGGTGGTACTAGCATGATGTTTATAGCCGGTGCTTTGGGCTTGGCTTATCAACTGTCGCGCTATACGTCATTTAGTAGTAAACTAGATAGTAATGAAGACGAAAATTCTAAGCGTTGGCGGAGGGTCGGGCGGACACGTTACTCCGGTCGTAGCGGTACTCCACGAAATTAAGCGTGAAAATCCTGACGCCGAGCTAAGGTTTTGGTCTGACAAGAAGTTTGGATCGCAAGCTAAGCGTATACTAGCTGATTTTAGTAGTGATTTACGTTTTTCTACTATATTTTCTGGTAAGTTTCGTCGCTACAGCCATTTAACGAGGCTACAGCATTTTACTAAGTACGATGTGGTGTTTCCAAATATTCGGGATGCATTTTTTGTAATACTGGGCTTTTTTGAGAGTTTGATTCGCCTGATCATATGGCGACCAAATGCAGTATTTTTAAAAGGTGGCTACGTGTGT
>JAGQND010000049.1 GCA_020428265.1 Candidatus Saccharimonadota bacterium
TCATAGCCTACCTACATAAGTATTGGGCGAAAATGCTAGTAGTGGTTATATTAACCGTAGTTAGCACACTATTTAGTATAGTCAGCCCTAAAATACTTGGTGAAGCTACCAACCACATAGTTGACGATTTTGTGCAAATGAAATCGTACGATGGCATCATGGAACACCTACCTAAAGGCACAGTGCTACCACAAGGCACAACGGGTGCTGACATAATAAAAACCATGCCAGCAGAGCAAAAATCTAAACTTACCGATGCACAGCTGCAAAGCCTAAGCACGCTCGATTTGTCTCACCGCCCAAGTTTCGATTTTACAGCTATACGCAACATCATGCTACTGCTTATAGCTCTCTATGTTTTGAGTGCAGTGTTTACATACATACTCGGCTGGATTATGACCGATATAACACAAAAAGTCACCTATGAGCTACGTCGCGACATATCGCACAAAATTAACCGTCTGCCACTGAAGTATTTCGACAAGCGCACACACGGCGAAGTACTAAGTCGTGTAACCAACGACGTCGACACCATATCGCAAACCCTCAACCAAGGCCTATCGCAAATCATCACAAGCGTGATAATGCTCATAGGTATACTCGGTATGATGCTCAGTATTAGCTGGGTACTAACGCTCATAGCTATAATCGTGTTACCACTAAGTTTTGGACTAATTATATTTATCACCAAACGCTCACAAGTACAGTTTGTGCGTCAGCAAACACTACTTGGCGACATAAACGGCCATATAGAAGAAATGTATGCTGGCCACCAAGTTATGCGCGTATTTAACGGCGAGTCGGCTTCGGTACGCAAGTTTACCCACATAAACACCGAGCTGTACGACAGCGGCTGGAAAGCACAGTTTTACTCTGGGCTTATGATGCCACTCATGATGTTCGTGGGCAACCTAGGATACGTAGGCGTAGCAGCCGTAGGTGGTTGGCTAGCCATCAACGGCCACATCAAAATCGGTGACATACAGGCGTTCATACAGTACGTGCAGCAATTCAATCAACCTATAGCGCAGACGGCACAAATAGCCAACGTATTGCAGTCTACTATGGCTGCGGCCGAGCGTGTGTTTGAATTCTTGGGCGAAGACGAACAAAAACCCGACGCAGCCAAAACTAAGACAATTGCCAAGGTACGGGGTGGCGTGAAGTTTAGCAATGTAATGTTTGGCTATGACAGCAAAAAACCAATCATCAAAGACCTAAGTGTAGACATAAAACCGGGCAGCCGCGTGGCTATAGTTGGACCTACAGGTGCTGGCAAAACTACGCTCGTAAACCTACTCATGCGCTTTTACGAAACCGATAGCGGCAGCATAGAAATCGACGGCGTAAATATACGTGACATGAAACGTGCCGATGTGCGCGAACTATTTGGCATGGTACTGCAAGACACATGGCTATTCAACGGCACAATCCGCGACAACATAGCCTACGGTGCACGCAATGTAACCGACGAAGATATCGACGCCATAGCTCGCGAAGCACACATAGATCACTTTGTGCATTCACTGCCTGGTGGCTACGATGCTGAACTAAACGAAGAATCAAGCAACATATCTCAGGGCGAAAAACAGCTACTGACCATAGCGCGTGCCATGCTGGCACACACACCAATGCTCATACTCGACGAAGCCACTAGCAGCGTAGACACCCGCACCGAAGTGCTAATCCAAAAAGCCATGGACAATCTATTAAAAGACAAAACCAGCTTTGTCATAGCACACCGACTGTCGACAATCCGCGATGCCGACGTAATACTCGTAATGAAAGATGGCAACGTGATAGAGCAGGGCGACCATAAATCACTATTAGCCGCAGACGGCTTTTACGCCAGCTTATACAACAGTCAATTCGCTAGCTAAAATCACTAGTTTAAACGGCGCTGGACTAAATCATATATATACGCACTAAACTGCGGATCATAGCCAGGGTTTATATGCTTTGATCCTTGAATACGTGCATATAAGTCTACAAGCCCGTTTTGTATAAGATCTGGCACATCAGCGTCCATGTCGTTCATATCAAAAAATTTGTCATACTCATGAGCAATCACGGCCACTTTGCCGCCACGCTTTTTTACACGAGTAAGCTCATGGCGAATGTCGGGGGTACGGCCAACTAGTGATAAGATTTCGCGACCCAAACGGCCAGGGTCTGCGATTATACTAGCCGTGGCTCGCTCACGGCTACCGGGTATTCCACTGTCAAGTATCAGCCTGGCCATAGGTAAAGCTTCGTCCATAACCATGCCGCGACCATCACGCATGTGATTCATAAGCGCATTGCGACGCAACACTCCAGCTGGTGCATCAAGCACCACAGCGCGCACATTCGGCTCGTATGCACCAAGCATAGCAGCGGTTATTCCACCCTTGGAATGACCCTTAATTGTAAAACCGCCAGCCGGGTTGTAAACTTCCTCAACACTACGCATAGCACCACTAATTGCCTGTGATGCAAATATCATGGGATTTAATTTATGCTCCATATGTGAGTGTAGCGAACGGCGACCAAAGGCTAGGTCTATCACGGTCATGCGTTTTTGACGGCGCGGCTCGTCGTGCAAGGCCACCGGGTAACCAAGCTCGGCTATGGCGCATGCTTCGTCCTCGTGGAAAAAACTATTTGCACCCATACCATAGGCAAACATCAACACATCATCCACAACTGGTTCCTCTGGCATCAGCAAGCGCGTTTCGTATGTCGTATCACCATCGGCCACAGATTCTAAACGCACCATGTCAATTTTTTGGCGAGTCGGCATATTGTCGTCAAAGTCTGGTTTAGAAACATTATATATTCTATCTACCATAATTGCCCCTATCATAGCACTTACGTAAATATATTCAAACACAATGGGTGGTCTAAAGTTTGGGCAGCATTTAAATAAGCTCAAGTTCGTAATCCGACAAGCATAGCTGTAAATATATAGCGTTTGTGTTTAAATAGTAGTAAATGAGTAACCACGAAACCAGCCAACCCAACGAATTCAACATACTACACGAGCTAGAGCCGGTAGTAGAGCGTGAGCTAAACAGGCACGAAGCCATAGCCGACCTATGGCACCCACACGACTACGTACCATGGAGCGAAGGCAAAAACTTCTATGCACTAGGTGGCGAAGATTGGGAGCCAAGCCAGTCTAAACTAGGCGAAGCCGCTATGGCCGCTATGTATGTAAACCTACTAACCGAAGACAACTTGCCGTCGTACCACCGTGTAATATCCAATACCTTTGGCCGCGACAGCGCCTGGGGCTCATGGGTAGACCGCTGGACCGCCGAAGAGGGCAGGCACAGCACCGCCATGCGCGACTACCTAATAGTTACGCGCGCTATAGACCCTGTAGAGCTAGAAGTAGCACGTATGCAGCAAGTGCAGCGCGGCTATTCTAGTGGTGACAAATCTCCACTCGACGCTGTAGCATACGTAACCATGCAAGAACTCGCCACACGCATAGCCCACCGCAACACCGGCAAAGAAGCCGAAAAAGATGGAGATGTACTAGCAGACCGCTTGCTTGGCAGAATAGCACTCGACGAAAACCTACACATGCTTTTCTACCGCAATGTCGGCACCGCTGCGTTTGAGGTAGCTCCCAATGAAATGATGCAGTCGCTAGCCAAAGAAGTGCGCGGGTTTCACATGCCAGGCATGGAATCTATACCAAACTTCTGGCCTAAGGCTAAGACCATAGCCGAAGCCAAAATATACGACCTAGACATACACGCACAAAAGGTCGTGCGCCCAATACTCAAACACTGGAACGTAGCTAATATGCCAGGACTCACGGGCGAAGGCGCCAAAGCCCAAGAAAAACTCGGCCGACTACTAGACAATATCGAAAACAAAGCCTAAGTTGACTTTATATGAAATACGTAGCACTACTGCGCGGAGTAAATGTAGGCGGAAAAAACCGCGTGCCCAACCACGATTTTAAGCAAGTCCTAAAAGGTCTGGGACTACGTGATGTCACTATATACATTAATTCTGGCAACGCCGTGTTTACCAGCGATAGTGCGGTAAGTTCAAGCACTGTGCAAAGTGCTATGGAGTCTCACTTTGGGTTTGCCATACCCACGCTTGTGGTGCCCGGTGACAAAATTCAAGCCATAGCTGCGGCTATACCACCTAGCTGGACAAACGACCCGCCAAAGCCCGACAAATCTGGCCAAAAGTCTGATGTACTATACCTATTTGACGACATAAACACACCAGATACGCTAGCCACAATAGGGCACAAACCCGAAATTGAAACCATGGTGTATATAGACGGGGCAATAATAGTAAATATAAGCCGCGCAAATCAATCGCGAGGTACTTTGTTAAAAATAGCTGGTTCTGCGCTATACAAAAGCATGACAATCCGCAATATCAAAACTGCCAAAAAACTTGCCGAACTAGTTAGCGAATAATTCTAGTGAACTAAAGATGGAGTTTTGAGCAACTCGTCAGAGTTTTCACCTGGCTCTACAACCCATATTTGGTCGTCCCAGCGGCGTGCTTCTTTTTTGAGCGCGCCATCGGCCATACCCATACCAACTAGCCACTCATTTGCAGGGTTATGAAAACCTATAAAGTCGGCCTGTACGCTAGGATCGCGCGTAGGCACGTCTTTGTTTACGAGTACAGCCAAGTTTACACTCGTTGCGCCTAAATCTCGTAGATACTCGCGTACGGTTTTTACGGTTTCGCCCATGTCTAGCACGTCGTCGATGATTACAGTTGGGCGGCCGTCTACCTCAGTGTCAGGACATACGCCCATAACAATTTCGGCACGGTCTTTAGCTATGGCGCTGTCGCTGTAGCGCGACGTAGTCATGTAGTCTACCTCTGGGTCAAAGTTTGGCACTTGGCGCGTAATTTCTGTCATTAGTTGTGATGTAAAAGGCACTGCACCGCGTAGTAGCGATACAAAAAGTGGACGCTCGCCACCATCGTAACGTGCTGTAATTTCACTAGCAACTCGGCCAATTTGCCGCTGAACTTGCTCGCGGCCGTATAGTAATTTATATTTCTCAATCATATCTATATATTATAACACATTTAATCTTAGAGTACCATTAAGTGTTAGTATAAATATATGGACACAATAGTATTAGCCGGTGGGTGTTTTTGGGGCATGGAAGACTTGTTTCGCCAGCAACCGGGCGTAGCAGATACCGAGGTGGGTTACACGGGCGGGGCAAATGATAACCCTACATACGAGCAGCACCCCGGCCATGCCGAAGCGCTGGCTATCACCTACGATCCAAAGCAAACCGATTTATCAGCGCTACTGGACTATTTCTTTCGCATACACGACCCCACCACAGTAGACAGGCAGGGCAACGACGTAGGCACCAGCTACCGCTCGGCCATATTCTATGCTAGTGACGAGCAACTGGCGGCAGCCAAGCAAGCCATAGAGCACAACCAGCAACACTGGCCACGGCCCATAGTCACCAAGCTAGAAAAGCTAGCCAAATTCTGGCCCGCCGAAACCTACCACCAAGACTACCTACGCAAGAATCCGGGTGGGTATACGTGCCATTATGAGCGGAGATGGTAGAGATTTGCTTCGTGGTAAACTGATGTAATGAGAATGACCGACAAGCGAAAAGATTTACGACCACGCGAGAAGTTGCAAGCGCGTGGAGTAGAGGCCCTCAGCGACTATGAATTACTTATGGCGATAATCGGTAGCGGCACCGCACAGGCCGACGTGACTAAGATTGCTCGTGATGTACAGAAATTATTGAAGGAAAAGGGCAGCGTACTGACGTACGAAGATCTATTAACTATCAAAAGTCTCGGCCCAACCAAAGCCACGCAAATCATGGCCGGGTGCGAGTTGTGGCGCAGGCAATTCCAGGTGAGTGAACGACCTATCATAGACTCGCCAGAAAAAGCCGTCGCGCAACTCGCAGATATTCGCGACAAAAAGCAAGAATACTTTGTCTGCCTCACGCTCGACGGCGCTAATCGCCTTATCGCCAAGCGTATCATCACCATCGGCACGCTGACAGCTAGCTTGGTTCACCCGAGGGAGGTCTTCGCTGAAGCGATTGCCGAC
>JAGQND010000004.1 GCA_020428265.1 Candidatus Saccharimonadota bacterium
CCCGGTAAGGCATTTTGGCGATGCCGGCGATAGCTGGTATAAACGCGCGCACAGCAGGTATGAACCTGCCTAGTATAATTGCTTTGCCGCCATGGCGTTTGTAAAAATCTTCGGCTTTTTCTACGTATTCTTTCTTGAACAAAAACTTGCTTTCTTCGCGTATGTAGCGCTTGCCGTATTCTTTGCCTGTCCAGTAGCCTATAGTGACGCCTAGGAAGTTAGCTACGAATATAACAGCTATGGCAAGTGCTAGTGAAAAGTGGCCCGATGCGGCGAGTATGCCGGCTGCAAATAGCATGCTGTCGCCCGGCAAAAAGAAGCCTACCGGGAATCCGCTTTCGATAAACACAACTATAGCTATACCTGGTAGTCCCAGTGAAAATATAAGGTCATTTAGCTCACTCATTAAGCTTATTATAACACGCTATGGTATAATAGTATTAGTACAAAAGGAGGAACTTATGAGCGAAATTACTCTTAAATTAGACAGTCGAACGATTGCTGGCAAGAAAGTTACAAACTTACGCAAAAATGGCATAGTGCCAAGTGTTGTATATGGCAAGGCCGAAGCGCGTAATACGCAGGCAGGCTTGGTAGAAATCACTAAGGCTGTGCATACAGCTGGTAAGCATACGCCAATTACACTAGAAATTGATGGCAAAAAGAAACTAGCTATCATAAAGTCAGTAGACGTAGAGCCTGTGCGACACAGGATTCGCCACGTAGCGTTTCATACTATCAACCAAAACGAAGCTATAGTTACGGAAGTGCCTATACGACTAGTTGGCCAGGGCGAAAGTGCGGCCGAAAAAGCTGGCTTGATAGTTTTGCAGGCGCTAGAGCACACTGAAATTAAGGCTAAGCCAGGTGACTTACCTGAAGCCCTAGAATTATCAGTAGAAAACTTGGCAACAGCTGACGACAAATTAACTCTTGGTGACATAAAACTACCTAAGGGTGTAGAGTTTGCAGACCACGAACTAGATCTTGAGCTAGTGGTAGCAAATGTATACGAGCCAAGCGCTTTGCAGGCACAAAATGAGGCTGCGGCTGGCGACGCCGAAGACGCTGCACCTGCAGATGACACCGCAGTGGCCGATGAAGCACCAGCTGAAGAAGAATAATATTTAGCGAATATAGCGATAAGAGGTAGGACATGGCGCCTACCTCTTTACAATTATAGATAATTTTGTTATAATATAAGTATAAACAGTTGATTGTTGCATGAGAGAAGTCCACCACAGTGAAATCGAAGTTGGTACTGAAACTGCGAGCCAAGCATGGCCTAATCAATTGTGGCTTAACGAAGATGGGGAGTTTGAGGAGCGTGCGCCACTGCAGCCAGACTATGAGTATGGCAATCCAGACTGGCCAATCTCTAAATATCGGGACTTAATATGCGATACCGTTGCCAATAATTTGGTGACTGTTATTGCTTCGGGCACGGGTAATGGCAAAAGTATCATGGTCCCGCAAATGCTATATGAAACAGGGCAGTACGGGCGTATATATCAAACCCAACCGCAGATAATAGCAACTCGCGAAAATGCCGAGTTTACCAAAACTCAAATACGACAATTTACTGGCCGCGATGGCAATGAAATACTAGCGTACCGTACCGCGACTGAGGGCGATGAAATAAAGCCGCACCATGTAATACGTGAGCACACCGACGGCTACTTGTTGGCGCGCGAGCTTGGCTTTGAGCCTGGCGATGTAGAAGCGCTAAATGAGCAAGATGTGGTGATTATCGACGAAGCTCATATGCGTAACCCGAACATAGACGTAGCGATAGCATTATTCTTAGAGCGCGGCGTGCGTCTGGTGATACAGAGTGCAAACTAAGATACGCAAAAGTGGGCCAACTACGCAGCTGGTGTAACTGGCGAGCAAGTGCCGGTGCTTGACCTACCTGGCATGATGTACCCGGTACAAAAGATTCAGGGTGGGGTAGCGCATGAAGAAATTGCGAAGATTGCCAACCAAGACCCTGACTTTAACCCAAATATAGGAATAGTTGTGCCTGGCAAGCACGACGCCGAAGAAATACATAGCAAAATAGCTAGGCGTATACCCAAAGACTACACTATATTGCACTTGCACAAAGACATGACGCCGGAGCAACAGCAACGTGTCATGCACGAATACCCTGGCGGGAAAATTATAATAGCTACTGACGTAATGCGCCAGAGTATAACGATACCAGACATGCACTATGTGCTTGAGCCTGGCTACCAAAAACAAGGCGACTGGCGCTTGGGTGTACAATACCTACGTGTAATAAAAGTACCTATGGATGGGCGGGTGCAGCTGAGTGGACGCGTGGGTCGCACAATGCCTGGCACGAGTGTTGATGTAGAGCTGGAGGGCTATCCTAAGATACTACGCGACAGTGAGGGTAACCCACTGGTAGACGAATACAGCACGCCGCCGATACAGCGTAGTAACCCTGCTAATTATGTACTGAAACTACTAGGTGTAGGCCGTGAACTCAATAGCTTGCCGCTGCAAGACAAAGTGCGCTCTGACGAAATAGAGTATGCCAAACGCAAGCTTGAAAGACTTGGTGCCAAAGCCTTAAACTCGTTTGCTATAACAGACGTTGGTAAGGAAATGTTGCGCCTAAGACTCGACCCGCACTTTGCGCGTATGTTGGTAGAGTCGCGTCAATATGGTCGTGCCGTGGAGCTGCAAACTGCCGCTATGCTATACGCTTGCCAGCAAGAAGGTATAACTATGGCTGAGGCACATTCGGAGCGTTGGCGCTTACTGACCAACGAAACTAAGTCTGACATGTTGGCGCAGCTTGATGTATTTACGGCTGCTATGCAGTTTGATTATAAGCGCATGCAGAGCTTTAATATTTTGCCGGCTAGGTTTTATAAAGCACGCACTATGCTGCGCCAATTTGCCAAAGATTATAAGTTTGATATAGACACTTTGGAGGCACCAAATGCCGAGCAGCGTGAGCAAATACTGGGCTCGATTATAGCGGGTGCAGATATGTTATTTGTATCGCGTGGCAGTACATACAGCAACGAAGAAGGCTTTGAAGGGCGACTAGCAAAATCGTCTGTCGTGGGTGGTCAGAATAGGTTGATTGTAGGCTCGCCACTTGTGCTTGAGCATTATCGTTCAGAGCGACTTAAGAGTCATAGTGTCATAACAAACGCGACTGCCGTGACGCCAGAATTGCTAGAAAAATACGCACCGAATCGCTGCAGCTATGACAATGATAAGTTGGTGCTAAATAACCACGGACAGGTGGTTAAAATGAGTGCCACGTATTTTGACGGCAAGCCTATACAGCACGAAAGTATAAAGCCTGCGGAGCCTAGTTATGAAACTACCCAAGTGCTTTTGCAGGAGTTGCTGCATGGCAACGATACGCGCGGTACCAAAACTGAGCGCCTGCGAGAAATACGTGGTGAAATAGCGCGTATACGCAGGTTGTTGGTGCATGAGTCTAACCGCAAAGATGATTTTGAAAGTATCATGAAATCGGTGGAACAAACCGTGACGCAGTGGAAAGATGTGAAAGTGAAAAACATGCATGAGCTGGCCAATGTGCTGCACAAACGCCAGGTGCATGAGTGGTTGCAGAATACTCTTATGGAGGAAAGTTTTGAAACTAAAGCCATAATGGATAGTGCGCCAAAAAATCTACTTGTTGAGACTGATAGTGGCATAGTAATGGTAGAAGTTGAGTACGAAAACAACAAAGCGTTTATACTAGCGCCGCCGCATGCTATAGCGAATTTGCAAAGTGTAGCAGGGGAGTTGGGTGAGCGCAATATATATGTATGGTCAGACTCTGCCAAGAAAAACTACATAGGACTAGATAAGGCCATAGAGCGTGCCAGGGGTGGCAACCGTGAGGAGCGTCGACATGGCACGCGCAGCCGGCGACAACGACGAGGTAGGCCGCAATACTAATTGTGGCTGATACTTTAATTATAGCATAAAGTATAAATAAATGCAAATTACACTCTGGACACGTAAGTAAGACTACTGTAAAATAGTATGATACTTATGAATAAAATGATTAAATTTTACCACATAGTGGCGAACACGGCTGTCGCCAACATTACTACGAGTTACTTGTGGTTCGCGCTTGTATTTTGGGCGTATTTGGAGACTAAGTCGGTGTTGGTGACGGGTATTATAGGCGGTGCTTATATGTTGCTTGTGGCGCTATGTAGTATGTGGTTCGGTACCATTGTCGACCATCATAAGAAAAAGAATGTTATGCTTTTTGCTGCAACTTTTACCATGGTAACTTTTATCGTAGGTGCTCTTGTATATGCATTTGTGCCGCACGAACATATGGTGAATTTTTCGTTGCCATGGTTTTGGGTGTTTGCGGCTATTATATTAGTCGGTGCTGTGGTGGAGAATATGCGAAACATAGCCATGGGCACGGTTGTGACTTTGCTTGTTGACAAAGATAGGCGTGCTAATGCCAACGGCCTGGTGGGTGCAGTTGGTGGTATTGGGTTTATAGTTACTAGCGTGTTTAGTGGTTTGTCGGTAGGGTTTTTGGGTATGGGCTGGACCCTAGTAGTGGCGTGTGTGTTAACTGCTATTGCGTGTGGTCATTTGTGGTTTATAGACATCCCAGAAAAAGGTGTAGCGCATGACCCTGAGCTTGCTAATAAAAAAGTTGATATTAAAGGTAGTTTGGCGGCGGTACGTATAATTCCTGGGCTGCTTGGATTGTTGTTTTTCTCGATGTACAACAATTTCATAGGCGGTAGTTATATGGCGCTGCTAGACCCTTATGGACTTACTATGTTTTCTGTGCAAATGTGGGGAATTATTTTCGGCGTAGCGGGGACTGGTTTTGTGATTGGAGGACTGCTGATAGCTAAATTTGGCATGGGTAAAAATCCTATTCGCACCATGTTGTTTGCGATTATATTTATGGGTATTTTGGGAGCTACGTTTACTATTCGCGAGTGGCCGATTTTGTTTATTACAGGTATGTGGCTTTACATGGTTATTACTCCGCTTATTGAAGCAGCCGAGCAAACTATCATACAGCGGGTTGTGCCATATGAAAAGCAGGGACGCGTGTTTGGTTTTGCGCAAGCACTAGAGTCTGCAGCGGCACCCGTGACGGCATTTTTGGTAGCTCCTATTGCAGAGTTTTGGGTGATTCCGTATGTACAGTCAGAAGCTGGCGCAAGTCAGTTTGAGTGGTTGCTTGGACGCGGTGATACTCGTGGTATAGCACTTGTATTTTTGATTTCGGGTGCTGTACTGGCGCTATCTGGCGCACTCGCGTTTACTACCAAAACTTATCGTCATATTTCGGCTGCTTATAGCAAGTCTGTATAGTACGTGACAACAGGGGTAGTATGTGATATAATCTAGTACGATGCAAAAGATTCTACTGTACTACAAATTTACTCCGATAAAAGACCCAGAGGTAGTTAAACTATGGCAAAAAACTCTCTGCGATAGCTTGGACTTGCGTGGGCGTATACTTGTGAGCCGACACGGCTTAAACGGTACTGTGGGTGGTGAAATGGACGACCTAAAAAAGTACATCAAAGAGACTAAGAAGTTTCCTGGATTTAAAGATGTTGTGTTCAAATGGAGCGATGGCGGGCGCGAAGACTTTCCGCGTATGAGCGTCAAGCACCGCCGTGAACTTGTGGGTTTTAAGGCGAGCGACGATGAGTACGATGTAGATGAGAATGGTGTAGTTGGCGGTGGACAGCACCTTAAGCCTAAGCAAGTGCATGAGCTAATAGAAAAGTATGGCGATGACGTAGTGTTTTTTGACGGTCGCAACGAGCATGAGGCTAAAATTGGTAAGTTTAAAAACGCTGTGGTGCCAAATACTAACACTAGCCGTGACTTTATTGCCGAACTCGAAAGCGACAAATACGATGACATAAAAGACAAAAAGATTGTCACGTATTGTACGGGTGGTATACGCTGCGAAGTTATAAGCGCCATGATGAAAAAACGCGGATTTAAAGACGTATATCAAATTGACGGCGGCATAGTAAAGTATGGCGAAGCTTATGGTGATGATGGTTTGTGGGAGGGCAGCTTGCGTGTGTTTGACGACCGTATGACTGTTGATTTTAGTGACCATGCCAAAACAATCGGCGAGTGCACGCATTGCGGTGGCCCTACTAATAATTTTGAAAACTGCGCCGAGGCATCTTGCAACGAACTAGTACTAATATGTTTGAATTGTAAGCAAAATAAAGACTTGCTATACCACACAGATAAGTGTCGCGAAAAAGCCAAAGTTGCTAGTAAATAGTTGACGTTGCCGAGCAGGGGGCGTATGCTTAGTGAGATGAGCGAATTACAATACAGCGCTATACAAATGAACCCTGAAACCAAACGGCCAATTGGCCGTTTTTTATTAACCGGTGAGCGCCCAGTTGATGTGAGTGACGCGTATGATTATGCGCTAAAGTTTAATCATGAGTACGATGATATATTGCAGCAGGCGGGCAAATCGTCGCAGGTTTGCGTGGGCAGTCTGCGCGATAAGCGCGTTGATGTAGAGTTTACGCGCCATGATGGTGAGTTTGTGTGGCAGCTTGGCTTTGCGGCAGATGTATATAGTACGGAGCAGTTGTCGCGCGGCGGCATGCCTCTTGGCGGTGAAGTGTATGAACTGCACTGTGCTGAAGACGGTGTGAGCGGAGTGTACTATGAGCTCAATGGTCAGCGCGCAGTGCTACGCCGCAAAGAGTTTGATGGTGATAGTGAGACTGCGCTGTATGTGCAAGGTGCTATAGAAGAATTGACTTCGAGTAAAACGTTTTACAAGGAAACTTCGCACATACGTGGCAGCAAGGCTCAGACGCTTATAGACCTGGGTAAGCTGGCGGCAAAATCACAGCTAACGCACAGTGAATCAGGACACATGAAAACGCTCAAAAGTAAGTCGACGGAACCCGGTTTTACACCTGGCGGTAATGGTTTTGGTGATAAATTGCCTTTGGTGTATTAGCGAGCGTTAAATACAGAAACCCACTCGTAAGCGGTGAGGTTTGATGGTTTGATTTCGGGGTGCTTGGATATGATGAGGCTAGCGTGTTTGCTGAATTTAGCTGGCGTAGCGAAACAATCTGCTACAAGACTACGGTATGCAGGTAATTTTTCTGGTGCTATGAGTGGTTGTTCACGTAGTTTGATTTCTATCAGTACGGTATCTACCGCAGGGTGTGGGTAGTAGTCGGTTTTGCGTAGCGGGCGGCGTATGCGTGTGGTGAAGAGTGGCGCTATTTGTGCGCCGAGTAGGCCGGTGAACCTGCGGTCGTCGATAAGTAGTTTGTGGGCGAATTGTTTTTGGACTATTAAGTATATTGATTTTGGTGGGTGGTTGGTTTCGGTGAGTTTTTTGAGTATAGGTGAGCTAAGGTGGAACGGAATGTTCGCGAAAACTTTGTATGGTGTAGTGGGTAGTTCGGTGCTCAAAAAATCTTCGTTTTTGATAGTTACATTTTGGTGTTTGGATAGATTTTGCTTGAGTGTGGGCAGCAAGCGCGTGTCGGGTTCGTAGGCTACAACTTGTTTGCAGCGTCCGGCTAGTATGCCAGATATTATGCCGCTGCCTGCGCCGATGTCTAGCACGGTGTCGTTTTTGCGTATATTGCTATGACCAACAAGCTCGGCCACTAGACGAGGGCTTTGTAAAAAGTGTTGAGACTGGTCGGCGATTCGTTTCATATTTAACCTTTACTATGTTAGCATTTTTATGCAAAAAATGGTATAATAAAATGCAATGAACGCAAAACTTGAAGCCAAACTAAAAAAGCTTCCATCGGCGCCTGGGGTGTATTTTCACAAAAGCAAAGACGGCGAGATTATTTATGTTGGCAAGGCAGCGGTGCTCAAAAACCGTGTGCGACAATATTTTCAAACTGGTGCGTCGGCTATGCAGCGTATGGATACAAAAACCCGTGCGTTAGTAGCCGAAATTTATGACACCGATTGGACGGAAACTGAGAGTGAGATAGATGCTCTATTTCTAGAATCCGAAATGGTGAAACGCTATATGCCGCGCTACAATATATTACTGCGTGACGATAAATCACAAATGTACGTGCGTATAGACATGAAGAGTGAGTGGCCGCATGTCAGCTTTACGCGCAACCCAGCTGACGATAACGCAGAGTATTATGGCCCGTACTATAACGGGTTTGCGGTGCGCAAAGCTTTGCGGTATTTGCGGCGAATTTTTCCATACTACGTAAAGACGCCAAAGGCTGGTGAGCGCGCGGATTTGTATGCGCATATAGGCTTGAGTCCTACGCCTGGTACAACTAGCGATGAGTATAAAGCCTCACTCAGAAGACTAATTAAATATTTGGAGGGCGGCCGCAAAACTATAACTCGCGAGCTAGAAAAAGAAATGCAGCAAGCTGCTAAAAATCAAGAATTTGAGGCGGCTGCACGACTGCGAAATCGGCTGCGAGATTTGGCGGAACTACAGCGTCGCATAATGTTTGGTGATAGCGAATTTATGAATATTAGCAAAGACATGGCGGTGGCACGCTTAGCGGATATATTGCAGCTACCCAAAATACCGGCGCGTATAGAGGCTTATGATATAAGTCATATGAGTGGTGCCCAGGTGGTGGCGAGTATGGTAGTGTTTAGTAACGGTGTGAGCAACCGTAGCGAGTATAGGAAGTTTAAGCTGACTGAAAAAAACGATGATACTGGCAATATGCGCGAGACTCTGATTCGTCGACTTAAACACCTAAAAGACTGGGGTAAACCAGACTTGGTGGTAATAGACGGTGGGCTGCCTCAGCTTGGTGCTGTGGCTGACTTATTGCGTGCCGAAAACATAGCATACGTAGGGCGCAATAAAAGCGGCAACCATAGTCATAGTGTAGGCGTGCAGCTGATGGTTCCTGGGGGAGATGTATACGAAACATTGGCGCTAGATTCCGGAGACCATGTGGCGCGACTAATTGCGCGCCTGGACGAAGAGGCGCATAGATTTGCAGTGAGTTACCATACTACCTTGAAACGTCAAAAACAAACGGCTAGCGACTTAGAGGAAATACCCGGTATTGGCCCAGCTACGCGGCGTAAGCTTATACGAGCTTTCGGTAGTCTGCGTGCTGTAAAAAACGCTACATATGCGCAGCTCGTGGAAGTGCTTGGCGAGTCGCGCGCGGCCAAGCTAAAGCCATATTTGTGATAATCTATATATATGACAGGTCTTGATAATTCTTTTTTTGCTGGCAATCGCGAGCGTGTATACGACGCGCTCAAGGGAGGGCTACTAGTAGTACCTGCATATACTAATATGCAGCGTAGCAATGATACTTCGTTTCGCTTCGAGCAAGAAGCTAACTTTTGGTATTTGACGGGCATAGATTACCCTGACTGGTGGCTGTTTATGGACGGCAAGCGTCGCAAAGCGTGGTTAGTGGCGCCACATGTAAATGATATACATCATGTGTTTGATGGTAGCTTGAACGCTGAGGAGGCAACTAAGATTAGTGGTATAACTGAAGTTATGGATAGGCAGTCGGCCGATATGTGGCTGCGACAAGCGGCGCGTGCTCACCAGCTGGTTTATACTGTAGGTGTGCCATTTGGGTCTGAGTATTTTGACTTTACGCTGAACCCGGTTACGCGCGAAATGGAAGATAAATTAAAGCGGATATTTACTACGGTTCGTAGTTTTAATTTAGAGCTTGCTCGGCTTCGCGCTATTAAGCAGCCAGCCGAAATAAAAATGATGCAAAAAGCTATAGATATAACTATTGCTGGATATAAAAGAATAAAGTCCGAGATAAATAATTATAAATATGAGTATGAAATTGAAGCAGATCTTACTCATGAATTTAGGCGTTTGGGTGCAATTGGGCATGCTTATGATCCCATAGTTGCGTATGGTGAAAATGCTTGCACCGTACATTATATTCGCAATGATTCTAAGGTTAAAAAGGGGAATTTTGTATTGTTTGATGTAGCTGCAAAATACGGTGGCTATTCGGCTGATATATCTCGTACATATATAGTAGGCGAGCCTACCGCTCGGCAGCGTGCCGTACATGGTGCGGTGCAAGTTGCTCACGAGCGTATCATTAGCCTCGTGAAGCCAGGGCTTAGTTTGCATGAATACTTTGGCAAAAGTGATGAAATAATGCAGGGTGCGCTAGTGGAGCTTGGACTTATGCAGCCTGGCGACAACGAAGCGTATCGTAAGTATTTCCCACACTCAATTAGCCATGGTCTTGGTATAGATGTGCATGATGCTTTGGGTAGGCCAGATAAATTCCTACCTGGTATGGTTTTTACGATAGAGCCGGGTATATACATATCAGAGGAAAAAATAGGTGTGCGTATAGAAGATGACATACTGGTGACCGAGACAGGCCACAAAAACATGAGTAAAAAGCTATCTACGGACATGTAGTGTATAATAGGGTTAATAATGCGAAAACAGTTTGGTATATTTTTAGTTAGGTGGGTGCTTAATTCATTTGGCCTATGGGTAGCCGTGCGACTACTTGGTACTGGCTATAGTGATGCCGAGGTAAATGCTGGCTTTGGTTTGTTCCTGATTGCGGGCTTAATATTTTCTGTTATTAATTCTATTTTGCGCCCTGTAGTCGTTATACTATCACTTCCGGCTATTCTCATCACTCTTGGCTTATTTGTATTAGTGGTCAATGGTATTATGGTTTACATATCTTTGCGCTTAGTACCTGGTCTACACATGACATTCTGGCACTCAATTTTAACCGGAATGATACTAAGTCTGGTAAACTATATAGTAAGTAGTGCGATGGAACTTCGCGCACAAAAAAGGGAGAAAGTATGACAATAGATTCAGTTTTGCAGTTTATAACACTCGCGTCAGGTATTTTAGCTGTTGTTTGTATATTACTCCAGCAACGTGGCGCTAGCCTGGGTGCTGGTTTTGGTAGCTCTGGCGAGCTATTTACTACTAGGCGCGGCCTAGACAAAAACTTATATGAAGCGACTATAGTGCTTGTTGTGTTTTTTATACTATCAATTCTAGCGGGATTACTACTGCCGGCATAGCAGAGGCTCTCTGATATGGACGAGAAATCGGGGTGGAAAAAATTCGAGCTGAAAAAACGCTCACGCAAGATTAAAACTCATGCTCGTCGCCTAGAAAAGGCTACTACTAAACACGCCCATAGGTTTCTAGTCAAAAAGTGGGATAAAATCCAGGAAGTACGCTTGCATATATTCTTTTGGTTAGCTGGCGTAGGCATACTGATAGCTATAGTTGGCGTGCAGATGATATGGTTTCAAAAAAGCTATGTTACTACTGCGTCGGTACCTGGTGGTACGTACGCTGAGGCTATTAAGGGTCCGGTGCAATCTTTGAATCCGCTTTTTGCTAAGTCGCCAGCTGAGCTTTCGGCAAGCAGGCTTTTGTTTTCGTCTTTATATTCGTTTGATTCCTCGGGTCACTTGCGTGGTGATTTGGCTACGGCTATACGCGACGAGGGTGACAAAGTGTTTACCGTGAAGCTTCGCAATGACGCTAGGTGGCATGATGGTAAGCCTGTTACGGCTGATGATGTGGTATTTACTGTAGACCTCATGCGCAATAGCTCTACTCACGCTGTGATGTATTCTAGTTGGCAGCGCATAGTGGCTGATAAGGTAGATAAAAACACCGTGAAGTTTACGCTACCTGCTACGTACGCAGCGTTTCAGCAGGCACTTACATTTGGTGTATTGCCTAAACATATTTTGAAAGACGTTAAGCCGTCGACCCTGCAGGAATCATCTTATAGCACCAATCCTATAGGCAGTGGGCCGTTTAAGTTGCGTTTGCTACAAGTGGTAAGTGAGACAACGGACCGCAAGATAGTACATATGGATGCAAATACCGATTATTATGCTGGGCGACCAAAGTTAGATAAGTTTTTGCTGCAAGTGTATAGAGACAGTGATAGTATAGAGCGTGCTCTTATAACTGGTGAAGTGAATGGGGCAAGCGACTTAAATAGTGAAGTTGCCAGTAGGTTGCATACTGATAGATACAATATAGTAACCAAACCAGTAAATAGTGGCGTGTATGCGATATTTAACAATATGCAGGAAACCCTAAAAGACGTAAAGGTGCGCAAGGCTCTACGCGAAGCAACAAATACAGCCGAAATTCGTGAGAAGATTTACGGCAACCCGCCTGAGTTATATTTGCCATTTGTCGCAAGGCTCGTACCTAGCTCTGGAGATTATGTAGCGCCAGACTGGAATACTCTACATGCAGCTATGGAGCTTGACGAAGCGGGTTATAAAATTAAAAACGGCGTGCGAATGGACAAAAACGGGCAAGAGCTGAAACTTCGTTTGGTAACACGCAAAAATAGTGATTTTGAAAACGTAGCTAAAATGTTAGCAAGTCAATGGCGACGCGTGGGTGTGCAAGTTGATGTACGCGTAATAGATACCAACGACCCTACGCAAAACTACTCTACGGATATAGTGAAACAGCATAACTACGATGTACTAGTAGACGAAATGGTGATGGGGGGCGACCCAGACGTATATACGTACTGGCACACTAAGGGCAACTTGAACTTGGCTGGCTATAGTAGCGAGTTGAGTGATGATGACTTAGCAAGTGCGCGTACAACTAGCGACGAGGTGCTGCGCAATGCCAAGTATTTAGCATTTGCCAAGCACTGGATTGCGGACGCTCCTGCCATAGGCTTATACCAGTCGGTGTTTGTGTATGCGCATACCAAATCTACACGTACTATTGAGCCTGACGAAGTGATAGTTAGCCCTGATAAGCACTACTCCAACGTACTATATTGGACGTCCAATAAAGGATCTGTATACAAAACACCATAGCTATAAAATGATATAGTAGGGTAAAGGAGTTTTATGGCCGATTTACCTAGAGATTTTTCACACTTAAATACGCGACCAGCTGAAAACGAAAGATTGTTTAAAAGCGAAGCGATAGAAGACGTTATAAATGATGTGTCGGAGCGGATTGCCGACTCGGACATTCGTAGAATGTTTCGCCAGTGTTTGCCGAACACACTCGATACCACTACATATGTACGCGAAGATGCGGAGGGTAAGCCTGATACATTTATAGTTACGGGTGATATACCAGCTATGTGGTTGCGTGATTCTACCAATCAAGTTTGGCCGTACTTGCGGTTTGCACGGCGAGAAGCTAAGCTTCAGAGCATGCTTGCAGGCGTAGTAATGCGCCAAGTAAAATCTGTAAATATCGATCCTTACGCCAATGCTTTTGTAGACCCATATGTAGATAACCCGCCTAAAACTCCGCACTGGCCGCATGGCAATGAGTGGCACTCTGGCGTATGGGAACGCAAATATGAGCTGGATAGTTTGGCGGCGTTTTTGCGTTTAAGCAATGGGTACTACGAAGCAACGGGTGACGTGCAGCCGTTTGATAGTGACTGGCGTAGGGCTGTTGAGTCTACACTACGCGTGATAGAAAATGAACAGGCGACCATGACGTACGCCAATGTAGATACAATTCACCGTGCAACTATGCCAAATGGCGAAGCTTTTCCGGCGAGTCAACTACGTGGACTGGGGCACCCCGCTAAATATACGGGCATGAGTCGTAATATGTTTAGGCCGTCCGATGACGAGGCAATACTACCCTATCATATACCGGCAAATGCCATGACTTACGTGGCGCTTGGTGGGCTAGCAAAAGTCTTAGACGTAAGTGGTAATAGTGACTTAAATATTCGTGTATCTAAGCTCGCTGAAAAAATAGACGAAGGCGTGAAGTTTCATGGCAATGTATATGTTCCAGGTCATGAAAAAATGTATGCTTACGAAGTAGATGGTCGCGGTTCGCAGTTACTGATGGACGATCCAAATGTACCAAGCTTACTAAGCTTGCCATATTTGGGATATGGCGATAAAAATTCAAAACTATACCGCAACACTCGTGACTATATATTGAGCGACGATAATCCGTACTATGCACGCGGAAAATGGAGTGGCTTAACTAGTCCACATACTGGTGAGATGTCACATTTTTGGCCGATAGCTACTATAATGCAAGCGCTAACGAGCGATAGCGACAGCGAAATACGAGAGTGTCTAAAAACACTTAAAGAAACACACGACGGAACGTATTTTGTGCACGAGAGTATAAATGTAAATGACGGCAGCGATTATACGCGGCCATGGTTCGGCTGGGCAAACACACTTTTTGGTGAGCTTATACTTGACCTAGCTGAGCGTAAACCTGAACTGCTTAGTGAAAAGTTTTAGATGCTATAATAGACCATAATGAGTTCTCAAAAAATCGGCGTAATCGTCGCCCAAGTTGGCACGCCAGAAGCACCGACGAAAAAAGCATTATACCCATACTTAAAAAAATTTTTATCGGACGACCGTATGATAGACGCTCCGCGATGGGTGTGGCTGCCCATACTACATGGCATAATCTTGCGTACGCGCCCGGCTAAAATTGCTAAGCATTATGCCGACATATGGACACGTCGTGGCTCGCCGCTACTAGACATGTCGCAAAAACAAGTTGCCGGCATACAAAAACGCCTTGGTAAAAATTTTGATGTGGTGCTTGGCTTTGCCTATGTAGAGCCAAGTATGGAATCGGCCATGGAGCATTTTGAAAAGCAGGGCATATCACGTATTATTGTGCTGCCGATGTTTCCGCAATATTCTACCACTACCACGGCGTCTATATACGACGAAATTATGCTACATGCACTCGGGCGCAAAAAACGTGGCGGCAAACCTGTCAAAAAATATTCGCCAGCACTTAGTTTTATACCACCGTTTTATGATGATAAAGAGTACATAAAAATCCTTGCTACGAACTTGAAAAAGCAAATAGCCAAACTCAAACACAAGCCGAGCCGTATAATGATAAGCTACCACGGCATACCCAAGCGCTATGCCGAAGAGGGCGACCCGTACCCGCAGCAGTGCGACGAAACCACCAAGCAGCTTGTAAAAGCTATGGGCTGGAAAGATGGCTACTATATGCAAACTTATCAGTCGCGTTTTGGACGTGCGGAGTGGTTGCAGCCGTACACGCAAGTGGAGCTGCCCGAGTGGGTGAAGGCGGGTGAAGAATACCCGTATATTGTGTCGCCTGGCTTTACAACTGATTGCCTAGAAACTATACACGAGTTAGGTATGGAAGCTGAAGAGCTTATAGAAGGAGCTGGCGGAAATCCAGCCAGCTTGCAGCGCGCGCATTGTCTCAATGATGACCCAGTATGGCTAGATTACCTAGCGCAAAAGATTAAAAATATTGCGGGTTAACTACTCGGCGAAATGCGTGATAACTAACATGGTAGCTGCACCTAGGAAGGTGAGAAGCAAGCTAAGTATGCCGGACTTTTTGCCGTGTGCTTGGGGCAATATATTACTAGCTGCTATGTACATTAGTACACCTGCGAAGAATCCTAGGTAGAGTGTTAGTATAGATTCTGGCAAGTTGATAAATAGGCTTACTAGGCCGCCAAGTATTGGCATAGCTACAACTATGAGTAGTAGCTGCTTGATACGCGCCATTTTATTGCCGTGAAAAATCATAAAGCTGGTTGTGTCAAAGCCATCGGCAAAGCGGTGTCCTATGACAGCTAGTGCTACTACGTAGCCAACTTCCGGGCTTACCTGAAACGCTACACCGATACTTAGGCCATCTAGGAAACTGTGTCCGGCAAGCGCGACTGCGCGTGCTATACCAAGGTTCGGGTGTTTGTGGGTTTTATACGACCCTTCGTCTGCTTCGTGTACTATGACGAATTTTTCTATGCCATGGAAAAATAGAAATCCCACGACGAATAGTATCATAGCCCACGTGATGTCTAGTCCTGATTTTTCGGCGCCTTCAAAAACTTCTGGTAGTAGGTCAAAGGCTACGAGTCCAAGGATTAAGCCAGATGTTATGGACATGGCGATATGTAGTTTGTTGCGGCTGCGAATTGCGACGTATCCTCCTAGTAGTGCGCCGATGGCTGCTAGAATAGTCAAAAACAAAATTATCATAAGTGTATCTTAGAGTTATCTTATGTTTATTGCAAATTTGTTGCAGTATGTAGAATTTTGCAACAATTTACTTGCTGCGTTTAGACAGTACCCATTTTACGGACGGGCTCACGGCTTTGTCGGTACGGTGAGTACAGCCTATCCAGCAGCACGGTCGGCGTTTACCTTCTTTTAATTGTTTTACTACGCGTTTTACGTGGTCTTCGCGAGTTTTAGCTTGCTTGACATCTATAGTCCAGCAAATCCACTCATTGCGAGCAAGGGGAGTTAGGGAGTTCCATAGGGCAGCAGACTGCTTGTCAGCAAGCAGTGCTTTTTTGAGGTCGCTTGGTAGCTCGTGCGCAGTGCCGCCGGGTAGTGTTGTAGACATATTTACATTATACACCCAGCGTAAATACTTTACACGCGAAAATACTTAACATACAATAAGTATTATATATAAAACATGAGGGGAAATATAAATGTTTAAAAAGTTTGCGGATTTTATAGTCAAACACCACTGGTACGTTATAGGTTTTTGGATTGTTGCAGCGGTACTGACCGTTACACTTTCACCGCGCCTAGATAGCGTAACCAGCGACGACCAAGCGAGTTTTTTACCTAGTAAATACGAATCAGCTACGGCACAAAAACTTGCCGCCGAGGCTTTTCCGCAAAATGAAGGTCAGACCGTCATAAGCTTAATTAAGCGTACAGATGGTAAAAAACTAACGAGTGACGATCAGCAAAAAGTACAATCACTTACGACAGCTATAACTGATAAAAAAATCAACAAAGTTAATGGCTCGGTAACTTCTCCTCAAATGCTCTCTAAAGATGGCAAAATACAGCTCATCACAACTCAAGTTACTGCCGAAATGAGCGACGTCAACGCTGCTGACCCAGTAAAAGATATCCGCAATGTGCTATCTGATGGTACTAAGGATTCTGACTTAGAATATGCTGTGACTGGCTCACTTGCTATCATGTTAGACACCAAAGATTCATCGCAAAACGCCGAGATTGTAGTTGGATTAGTCACGGTTCTACTTATTCTAATTCTTCCTACAATTGTGTTTCGTAGCCCATTCGCAGGTATATTGTCACTGGTTTCAGTCGGTATTGTGTTCACTATGGCTACATCACTACTTGCTCTTACTGCCAAGATATTTGACTTCAATGTTAGCGGGCAGCTTACGTCGTTGCTAATAGTGGTGCTATTTGGTATAGGTACCGACTATATACTGTTCCTACTATTCCGCTACCGCGAGCGCCTACGTAGTGGCGATCATACGCGTGGTGCCGTGGCTTATGCACTTGGTCGCGCGAGCGAGGCTATTTTCTCGGCTGCATTGGTTGTAGCTAGTGCATTTGCGGCTATGTTCGCAGCGTCTCTTGGATTCTTTAGCTCGCTTGCACCAGGCTTAGTTATATCGGTTCTACTCATGCTGGCAGCTACCATGACCCTTGTACCCGCGTTACTATCATTAGTAGGCGATAAGATTTTTTGGCCATCTAAAAAGTGGCAAAAAGCACATAAAGGCAAGACAATTTCTGTTCGCCTGGGCGCAGTTATAGCGCGCCGCCCTGGTGTGGTGTCGGTGGTTGTGTTGGTGCTTTTGGCCGGTTTGGCATCAGGCCTAGCTCAGTATAAGTCTACATTCGACCTCATAAGTCAGCTACCTAGCAACACTGAGTCTAGTCGTGGCTACAAAGATTTATCGGCTGCGTTTTCTGCGGGCACCAGCAGCCCAGTTAGCGTATATATTAAGAGCGACAAGCCGCTAGATACAAAAGCACTTCAACCACTTGTAAGTAAACTTGCTACGGCTGATGGCGTAGACAGTTTGGTAGCCGTGCAGGCAAAACCAACTGCTGCGGAGCTAGAGCAGCTAGCTAAGCTGCCACCTGAGCAATTGCAGGCTATGATGGCTGCAGCTGCCGCTCAAAAACCTAACTACGTACAGCTCTCTAGTGATAAAAAAGTAGCTTTGGTTTCATTACTACTCAAAGCCGACCCGAATTCTGACGCCGCTATGAAAGCCGTGAGCGGGCCAATACGCGACGCCGCACATAGTGTTAATTTGGGTGACGCAAATGTATATGTAGGTGGCGAAACAGCTAGCTATGCCGACCTAAACGATGCTACAAATAGAGACATATCGGTGATTGCACCTGTAGCGGCAGTGATAATATTTGTGATACTTGCTATCTTGCTTCGTAGTTTAGTGGCGCCTATATACCTGCTGTTATCCGTTGGCCTAGGTATACTTGCTACGCTGGGTGCTACTACTTACTTATTTATGGGTGTGGCGGGGCACGATGGTTTGATGTTTATGTTGCCGATTCTACTCTACTTATTCGTAGTGGCCGTAGGCACAGACTACAACATATTGATGATTACTCGTTTGCGTGAAGAAATTCATATAGAAGGCAAAAAACCACGCGAGGCTGCGCGCTTAGCGGTAGAGCACACGGCGCCAACTTTGGCTTCGGCTGGTTTAATACTCGCTGGTACATTTGCATCGTTGATGTTGGCTGGCATGAGTCTGCTTACCGAAATGGGCTTTAGTGTATCGTTTGGTATAGCCCTTGGTGCATTTGTGGTTTCCATGTTCCTCATACCTGCGCTATCGGCAATATTTGGCAAGTGGGTATGGTGGCCAAGCAAGGTTAAGTAGGTAGCCCGTATGTCTATTGAGCGAGAGATATCTGAGCTTATAAATCAGATGGCACGCGCGGTGCAGCACAAACGCTTGCACCCTGGCGACGACACGCTTACTCTTGCCAATATTCGTTTGTTGACCTATCTATATAGTCGAGTGGAGCCGCCAAGTATAAACGATATAGCGCAGTTGCTGGATACATCGCTACCGGGTGCTAGTGTGATGATAGACAAGCTTGAGCTAGACGGCTTAGTGGCGCGCGAACGCGACAAGGCTGATGGTCGGATAGTTCGCATAGTGTTGTCGCAAAAGGGAATTGATAAGTTTAGTTCGCATGTGGAGCAGTCTACGGAAATGTTAAAAATTGTGTTGCAAGATTTTAGTGAGCGTGACAAAGAAGTTGTGATGAGGTTTATAACTAGCTACGTGCGCCTGGTAGAGTCTAGATCGTCTTGCCATTGATTTTTTATGGTATTTATGCTATAATAGTAAAATAGGCATTAGTCAACGACCGAAAGGAAATCTAATGTCGCTCTTTTCTAGTGGCAAGAAGCTCGGCGCCTCGCTGGCAATTGCGGCTGCACTGGCCATGGCGGTCAGCGGCTGCAACGGCGATGGCGATTCGACGAAGAGTGTGCAGAGCCTCGGCGGTACGACTGTGGTTGTGTTGCCGCGCTTGCTCAAAATTTGGGACGAGCAAATTGTTGGCTCTATGGGCCTGGCTGGGTTAACCGTGGGGCTAATATTGTTGTTTATAAGCGCCTTTTGGCCGCATGCCGCACTGGTTGTGGCGGCTGTAGCGTGTATTGTTTTGGGCGAGGGATTGTTTGACCCGTCGTATAACGCGCGGCTATCTATGACAGTACCCGAGCATAAACAGGGTTTACTGCAGGGTACAAACCAAAGCTTGCAGGCGCTATATAGAGTAGTTGTGCCGCTAGCGGCGGGCGCTATATATACGTATAATCATGGTTCAGTTTTTGCTATCGCAGCCGTGTCGCTTGGTATTTGTTTGGCTTTGTTTGTGCGCCTAAAACCCCGCACAGTGGCTCCGTCACTTACAGCTGTCAGCTAGTTGTTAATTTAAAACCCCGCCGGTGAAGGCGGGGAGTGCACTATGGTAGAGTGACGTTTGCGCTGGCCCAGTCTAGTGCAGCTTGGGTGCGGGCACGAGCCTCGCGCGCGGCTTTGCCTGGGCGGTCGCTACCCCACCAGCGTTTCCACACAGCGTCGCTAGGGTTTATGCACTCTAGCTGGTCGGAGTGGCGTAGTTTGCCGTCGGCAAATTTTACGTTGCGCTTGACGTGGGTTACGTAGTAGCCAGACTTTTCGAGCGCGCGGCGACTGGCTGGATTGCCATGTAGCACTTCGGACCATATACGGTCGAGTCCTACGACATGGAACCCATACCAAGTGCGTGCCTGGTGTATGGCCGAGGCTATGCCTTTGCCCCAGTATTCGCGCTTGAATATTAGCGAGCCGCTACCTGCCGTGTAGAAAAAATCTTTGTGCAGGTGGTGTAGACTGGTGGTGCCTATCAGCTCGCGCTCGGCACCACGGAGTATGTATACTCCCCACGTTATACTGGTGGTATCGGTGCGAATTTTGTCGAACCATTCGTACTCGTCCTCCAGTACTTTTGCGCTTGTTTCTAGGTAGCGCGTGATGTGCGCCGACTGTATGCCGGGGCTCACGAAATCACCCATGACTTCGCGCGTGAGTGGTGCAAGCTCTAGGCGCAGCTCGCCAACTTGTAGCTGCAAAATAGACCCAAATGCCATGATGCGTCCTTTCTGTCACATAGTGACTTGTTATGGTTTCAGTTTTGAAACCAGATTCACCCCCGACTTTTGGGACTAAAAAACCTCCGGAGTCGGAGGCGTATCTGAGTGCAAAAATGAGTGCTAAAGAGGTAGATACGCCACACGTTGAAACATGCCAATGTAATTGACCTTGGTACGAGTTTCGAAATGTGACGTAAATGTTGTCATACTTCCATAATATCATACTTTTAAACATAGGTCAAATGGAGTTTTAGGCGTTGCGTGTGCTATAATAGATTTGTTCTAAATCAATTTAAACCGCAATAGCACTTCGGAGCCATGCATTTTGTGTTTGGTGCGATTAAGCCAGTAATTAGGGCATCGCGCGAACATTAGGGTTAATCCCCGAAGTGCGGACAAACGATTTAGAACACCGTCGCGGTGTCCTATTTTTTAGGGCCTCGCAGAAACGAGTGTTCTATGCCCAAACAATATAACTTAGATTTTATAAATCCAGTCAATACTATCGCCATCGGGGACAATCTCGATTTCTTAAAGTCGGCCCAGCGAAAAGTTCTGCAGTACGACATTGTGTACATAGACCCGCCGTATAATACTGGAAATAAATTTTCATATAACGACAAGCGTAGTGCGAATGATTGGCTGAAATTTATGCGCGATAGGCTCGTCGTCACTCGCGATATTTTGCGCGAAAGTGGAGTGCTGTATATATCAATTGACGATAGCTCGCTATATGATTTGAAGATACTATGCGATGAATTGTATGGTGTGCAAAATTTCCTTGGAGTTTTTATTACCAAACAAGCAGTTCGCAGTAATTCAAATCATATAAATACAATTCACGAATACGTGGTTGCGTATGCTAAAAGTAAAAATAAACTTTCGTCATTTAAGATTAAGAGAATTGACAGTCCTGGCGACGCGGTGATGATAAAAGATTTGTCGCGAAGGGTAAAGAAAGAACTTAAGGCCAACGGCAAGGCTAGTGCGACTAAGCTATTGTCTAAATTGAATAGCGAGTATATGCAGAAACGAGGTATGACGTGGCTCAAAAACTACTCGCAGGTTGATGATGATGGTAGGATATTTTTCTCTAAAGATCTGTCTGTTCCGGGGCAACCCAACGCACTTGAAATTCCAGAAATTGGATTAAAGTTAAAGCCGTTAGCAACACGTAAATGGTCTACTGCTAAAAAGATAATGCAGCTTTATAACGAAGATAAACTGCATTTTAAAAATGGACGCCCGTATGAAAAGCATTATTTGGAGGACGCTCACGACAACGTATCTTCGGTTTTAGATTTTTATTCCAGGCAGGGCACGAACGACTTGAATAAGTTGGGTTTGAGGGGACTGTTTGACACGCCAAAGCCAGTAGAACTTATTAAATATTTGATTAGGATTGCTACCTATGAAACTGAAAACGCCTTGGTGTTGGATTATTTTGCCGGCTCGGGAACTACGGCGCAGGCGGTGATGGAGATTAATCATGAAGATGGTAAGTGCCACACATATCACCTTGTGCAACTAGACGAGGAAATATCTAAAGATACGCTGCAATATGATTTTGCGAAAGAGCATAATCTTGCACTCAGTGTAGACCAGCTTATGGTATATAGGCTAAACGCAGTTCGCGACAAGTTGAAGCTAGATGATGAACTTAAAATAATAAAGGCAGGTGAATAGTGGCAATACTCAAAGAAAAAGGTACATTTAGACCAATAGATGAAACTTTCTTGGCGCAAAGTTTAGATGTATTTCAGGGCGTTAGTGACATACAGGCGCAATACAATAAGGGTGATACGGACACTTTTATGAATGAGGTGCGCGATAGTATTGCTGCGAAATATCTTGGGTATACTCACATAAATATTGATAAGCATGGGTTTGATGCTAGGCGCACCAAGCAAGATGGTGAGTATGAGTTTCTGGAAGTGAAGACCGCTAGTTTTGATGCAGATACTTGGGGCGCTACTTTTAACGATACAAATCAAGATAAAGCTGATGCGTTTAAGTCTAATAATGTATATTTATGTTTGTCGGTGTGGCGATATGCGTCGGACCCGGTATTTTTTGCGTATGGCCAAAATCCTGAAATCGGCGTCTTTCTAGAAGATAAAATGAAAAACAGGCCGCTCGGTTCGAGAAGTACACAGAGTATTTCTTTGCAGAATTTAGTAAACACTTATGGGTTTAAAATTTATTCTATAAGTAAAACACCTGAGCAAATTTATAATATATTGCAGCTAAAGAAGGGCTGCAGGAATATATCCCTAGAAGCTATCGAATGTATTAGTAGTCGTAGCTACGTCTACAATTATTAGAAGCTTACATATGCAAGTTCTTGGCGGAGGATTTTGCGTACGCTTATAGAGCCTTCAACCAAAGTGAAGTCGCCTAGCTCGCTTGGGAAATTGTCATCGATATTTCGTGCGGTGATGTATAGATTGTCTGCTAAATACGCCCGCAACTCTTTATCTAGGAAGTGCGACACAGGGAATTGTATATCGTCGCCGTCGGTAACTATGGTTATAGATGTTCCTTCGGTATCTTTGCCGTCGTGGCGCGCGTACATGACTGTGATGAGTTGTATTGGTGGGCCTAGCTTTTTGGCAATTTGACGTTGTTTTTGTAAATGTTCATTTGTGCTAGCGCTTAAACTAGAGTAGATTTTTTCGCGAAGTTCTTCTTCGTCTTGGGGGTCGTGTGTTTTGTAGTACGGGTCGGTGTTGCTTAGGTATTCTATGTACTGGCGTAAGTCTTGCAAGTCAATATTGTTGTCTTGGGCATTGGCGAAGATTAGCGCATCAGTGATATTGCTTAGCGCGTATAGTGAGTAGGCGTCCTTATTTTGCGAAGCATTTTCTGCTAGGTATAGCACGTCACTTGCTACAGATATCAGAGTTTTAGTGTTGAACCCAGCCTCGGCGCTCCACTCTTCGTATTCGTCTACTAGCTGGCTTATACGTATGTCAAATTTGTTTTTATCGAGTATTTTAAATAGTACAAAATGCCCAATGATATTTATGGCGAATTTGTTTTGCGGATGGGTGACGGATAATATATATGCGCCGTTTGGTAGTTTGACTGGCTCTACGAAATCTTCGTCTGAGATACTGAACCCGCTCGGATAATCATCGTAGGCGAGTGCGTAGGCCTCGTTGTCGTACGTGAAAATATGCACAAAACTATCGGGGTCTGTTTGATAGTGGGCGAGCCAGCGGCCGGAGTGGTA
>JAGQND010000050.1 GCA_020428265.1 Candidatus Saccharimonadota bacterium
CAATTAAGCTAGAAAGATAGTCTACAGCCTGTATATTACTAGCGTCGACCATAGCCACCGCCAAACGATTTTGCACCTCAGCGAGTGGTACGGCCATAAACCTCTCTGCAACATCTTCTGGTATGAGGTCTAATACTTGTTGATTAATAAGGCTGTTAGACAAATTAACATACGGAACACCCGACACTTGCGCTATGGCGTGAGTAAGCATTTCATCGTCCACAATATGCTTATCTGACAGTAGTGCAAACAATGGCTTTTTTACTTCTTCCGATTCTTTAACAGCAGCATTCAAAACACCTTTTGAAACAAGCCCCTCTTCAGTCAGAAGGGTAATTAGCTTATCCTGTATGTCCGGTGTAAGTAGAGCCATACGCGAATCCTATGGCTTCCCAACGTCGCCGATTTCTACTTCTACCGTAGGGTTAATAGCCTCCGAATTAAATATCGATGTATCAGGCTTTTCAACCTCAGCGCTAATAGGCTCTATTGTTTTAATTTTAGCCGTCTCACCAGTTGGCTTACCTATGATAGCACTTGCCACAAAGTAAGCTACGATGATACTCACCGAAGATATAAGTATAATTGCAGCTATGTCGCTCTTTTTCATTGCTTAACCACCTTGTCCTGCAACTGTACAGTCTTTTCTAACTCATAATACCCAGACCCCGTAACAGACATAACTATTCTGCTACCCTGACTCTCGATATTAAGATTTGTTATATTAAACGGACGAATTGACCTCTCGATATTAAGCAAAATTTGCTTCAAGCCCTCAGCATTACCAGACCTCGTGCTCACTGTAAATGAAAAACCAATCTTACCAGATCCGTACTCGCTACTATCAGCTGCCGTAGTATCTGAGCTACTTATCTCTATGCCACTAACAGGCTCTACCTTAAGTGAATCTATATTTACATCTGGTACTACACCTAGTATCTTAAGCTGCAAAGAAGCCGCCATACCCGTAGAGTTAGCATCTGCAGGCAAAGCATCTAGCACCGACTGCAAAGCAGAGTCTGAATCGTTAAGCTTAACCGACTGCAAAGCTTCATCGGTATTAAGTACACGTATATTACCTTTTAAATCATCAACTACAGCTAGGTTCTTTTGTAGCGTAGTTTCTGTTTTGGCCTTTTCGCCAAGGACCTTTTCGCCGAACAATATACGCTGACCCAAAAATACCGCAGCAACCACGCAAATACCTACAACTACCGACACACCGGCTATTGCCAAGAACATCGTCTGGTTCGCTTTGCCTATTTGCTGACGCTTACGTAGTCCAACTGAAGACTGTTCCATTACTGGTTACCCCCTGACTCATTACGTGCCCTATCTCCAAATAAACTGTCTGGTACGCGCTTAAATGAATCTGTAGCATTTTGTTTATCAGGCTGTATAATCATGGCGTTACCCGAGCTTCGTGCAAAGAATTGGTCCGAGTATATAAACACCATCGTAAACCTAAGCACCCTCTTGCCCGTAGAATCTTCACCATAGTTCAACTCTGTAGTGGTTACGGCATCGGTAAGCGCAACTGTTTTTGAGTCAGTGCCATCACGATAACTAAGCTTTGTACCGAGTATAGTCTTTTTAAGCACTTCAGCCGCAGGATAACCAGCCTCCGCCTGACCGTCTAGCCTAATAGTCTTAGTATTTGCATCTATGCGAGTCTGAGAAAACACAACATTATTTGGAGCAGCAGGATTTATAGCTATCAATAAATCAAACAAACGAGAATCTATATTTTTTTCGTTATGCAGCTTCGTAAGAGTAGAAAGTTGATTTTGAATAGTAATCATATCACCCAAATCTTTCACGTCAGCCAGCTGCTGCCCTTTATCTTTGATACTAGCATCTGCTATATTCTGGCGCACAGTTTGCACACCAAATAAATACACAGCTAGAAGCACAACCACACCAATAGCAGCCAGGCCTACAGTCACCGCCCCAGCAATAACTATCGTCCTTACGCGCTTAGCCTGTATCAGCTCTTGCTTTACATCTGGTACTAGATTTATCTCAACCATTACAGGTTACCTCTTTGAGCAAGCCCTACAGCAACTGCAAATTCTGATGCAGTAGCCGCAAGTTGCTGGTCGTTAGACGGTACAGAAACGCTCTGCCATGGGTTTGAAGCCACAGCTTGTACACCAGCTTTACTGGATAGGTATTTATCTAACTGAGGTATTGTACCTGCATAACCAGTAAGCACAATACTACCGACTGTGAGTGCTGGATACCTAGTTTGGAAAAACTTTATAGATTTCTGCAGCTCAGATACTATACCGTCTAGGGTACTGCCGAGTGCTTGTACCACTTGACCCTCTAATTTATCTTCGGCAAGACCAAACTTCAAAATAAACTGCCTAGCTTGGTCTTCCTGAATATTGAGATTCTTCACGGCTGCAGATATCAACGTCTCAAGACCATTTGGTATAGTTCGCACAAGCCTAGGGGCGCCACCGTATGCTATGCCCACATTGGTTACTTGATCACCTACATCTACCAAAACCTGGGCTTGATCGTAACCAACCAATGCAGATGACCTCATCATAGCTAATGATTCTGGCTCAGCGGCCACTACATCAAACCCTAGACCCTCTACAAGCTCTAGTCGCTCTTCGGCATAAGATATAGCTGTACTAGCTAGCAAAACCTCTTGCTGAGAGGGGTCATGCAAAGACTGACCCAAAAGTGCCCAATCAACCTTAGCTTCATCTGCGGCCATAGGTATGTATTGGTCTAGCTGATACTTAATAGTACCTTTAAGTTCCGATTCGTTCAGAGGTGGCATGTCTATAACCGTCACGAACGTCTTAGTAGACGAAAGACTAATGGCAACATTTTTAGTGCGAATACCGCTCTGACCCACTACTGTCAAAATAACTTCACCTAAGCGATGTTTTGCCTCGGCAGAGTCGGCCATAGCCGTACGAACATCAATAGGCGCATAGCCATAATGTTTAAGAGACCACTTACCTGGCCCAGCAGGCGAAAGCTGCACAGCCCTAACTGCCGATGTGCCTATATCTAAGCCGAAAAAGTCGCCCACGCCTTTTAGTATTGCCATAACATTCCTTATTATACACAAGCATTATATTCTAGCAAAGATTTTTACTAGAAATACGGCGGTAATTCTGTAGTGTACGTAGTTTGAATCCTTACTTCACTCTTGCCAGCACTCTGCGACCACAAAAGTGTGCTGCCCGGTAGGTTAATTATCTCTGCTGGAGCCGCTACGCCAAGGTCTGGGTTGCTACCCCCACTAGCATCAGCGCCAGCCGTACGGCGTAGCTCCAGGTGACGTGCCATTACAGGGCCATTTATCGTAAGTGGAAGAGCGCACACCTTTACAGTCAATACTCTCGTATCGTTACAGGTGTTAATCGTTCCGTCATCCTTGCTATTCGCTATCAGCCAGCCATCAATCCTCTCTACATCTGGAGATATAGATATAGTCTTAGCTATTATTACGAGTTGCGGCAGCTCTTTGGTATCTGTATATAGCCCATCTGAATAAAATATATTGCCAGTCACCGTCACCGTACCTTTTGGAGCATATATCACTACAGATTTATTCTTATTAAGCGTACTCTCGCCCAAGTTTATGTTTCCGGTTGGATTACTATATATACCACTAGTTACATCATCACCACTAAATGATATATCTTGCACATCTTCACGCACCACAGAGTGACTTGCTAATATTCCCTTAGCGCTGTCCGGTATACTACCTATATAGCCTTTACCCTGCGTATATAGCCCGTATTCGCCGTCAGTATTTGCAAAGGTTAGCTTACTCCAAAACGATTGCGTATCTGGAACCTGAGGATTGTCCGGATCCACTGGACCGTAATAATAGCCGCCCTGTAAGCCAGACATAGAAGCCATACCTACCACAGGTCCGGCTGAGACAATACCATACTCCACCCAACTGCCATATAGCGTATCGCCAGCACCTGCAGCAGTATTAGCCACTACACCTGCTGTATTCAACTCTACTTCGCTTGGAGTAGAGTCATCTTTCTTAGGGTCCGAGTCGCTACTGTTATCATCATGAAATACTCCACCAACCCTTAAGTCACCACCATGCACCTGTACAAATGGACGCTTACCTATAGAGAAACAATATGCTCGACTATACCTGTCACGCGGCATAGTACCATTTGTTGGCTTATCTATAGTAAGTATCAAGCAAACTTTTGTACCCACCGGATAATTCTTATCTATCACCAACTTCTTTGCTTCATCGGGAACGTTCGGAATTTGCGAATGGCCAGAACCAAACTGAGCAGAGCCACTGGCCAGGTCTGTACAACTTGCTTTATTATTGAGCGACGCTTTCACTTGATTACAGCTATAGTTATCGTGCTGTGTCATTATCGGCTCAGTTGACTGACCTGGATCTACCTTTACCAGCTTTACCGACCAGTTTGTATTCGGGGTTTCCTTACCTCGCTCTATAGTGTTATCTACAGTGTAGTCCAAAGTCACATTGCCACCAGGCGTTGCTATGTTATTTGGTGAAGTCACGTTTGGCGTAAGAGTATATGGATTTGGCGGCACAATCCTATCGCAAGTACTACCGATCATTTGGCTCATTATGCGCGTAAGGTCAGAATAGTTTTCACTAATCCTAAATATATTTGTATTTCCCTCGCTATCTTGAGTAACATTATTGTTACCATTTATGGCGAAATTTAAGCTAGTAGAATTCGTAGCACCTACTAAAGCACCTATAACTATCCTGCCCGCATCTTGATGCTTTTGAACGGCCGCACGAGCCGCATTGCGCGCCAATGGACCGCCGTCGACATTACCTGGAATATTAGGCAAGCCATCTGTCATGAATACTATAATGTTAGTCTGATCTACAAGATTCTGAAAATTATCAAATGTATTTGGCTTACCTTGGTTATACGCAAAACCCTGCTCGTAGTTAGTACCACCTGCACCAACTTGCATCTTCTCACTATTAAGTTGAGTATTAAAATTACTCTTAGCAGCCGCTGGCTGGCTGTTTACACCCACATACCCTGCAAAAGGTGCATCGTAGTTAGAAGTTATGTTTGTTAGTGATGAAGTAGATGAGAATGACCAAAATGCTAGCTTTACATTGTCTCGACGCTCAGGAGTATTGAGCGTATACGGATCGTCAAAACTAAATAGCTGCATAATTTGATTGCGCATAGTAGTTAGCTGCTTGCGTGTCACCGACCCAGATCGGTCTATGACAATCGCCGCATGACACTGGGCAGATGCTGCCGATACAGAAGGAGCAGTTGACGACACCAGCAAGCTAACACCAAAAAGCGTCGCCCACAATGCCAGTGCCGCAACAAAAGCTCGCACTCTACTTAGCCCCCATAGAAGCGGCACGCTCTGCTCGCTCGTTATAGTAAGCAGCATCGTAGCCTGTTTCATTCGTCTTGCTATCTGCAAATTTCGCCGCAAGTTTAAAGTACTCCTCTGCTAATTTGTATTTTTTAGCCACCGAGTAAAAACGACCTAACGAATCAGCCACCAAAAATTTGTCATCACTATAGTCTAGCGCTAGCTTCAAAACCTTCTCGGCGTCGTCCATTTTGCCATAATTCACCAAGGCTAAACTTTGATCTAGCGCCAGCTTAATTTTCATCGTAGGGTCGGATTCATTCTTGATTGCCGTCGTATAAATATCGTTAAATTTATTTAAGTCACCATTTTGCAGTGCCTTATCGGCGTCCTCGCGTACATTGTTTGAAACACGAATTTGTTCACTCTGCAAGGCATACCCAGTAAGCTTAGGTTTAGATTGCTCTTGCGGCTTGGGAGTAAGAAAAACGTAATATATAACCCCAGCCAAACCTACAAGTACCAGCACTACCACTGCACTCAATACGTAGATTAATTTTCCACCCAATCGGCGGCTGCCATCGTTAT
>JAGQND010000051.1 GCA_020428265.1 Candidatus Saccharimonadota bacterium
CTGAGACTTAATAACAATACTCTGTAGTTCCTTAAAGATAATAAACTGCTTATTGGTAGAATAAATCTTAGTGTTACCCTGCTTGGTACTAGTCAAAAAACCAACTTTCTCTAAGCGTTTAAGCTCACGCTGTATGTTACCTGGGTCTTCTTTGATAAGCTTAGCTAGCCCACGAACATGAGTGTGAAAATCTGGGTACTTAGCGTACACCACAACGATTTTTCGTCGCACTCTTGAAGTAATAAAAACGTCTAGCATCACTCTCCCTTTTCTTAGTAATTTGTCTCTTTGTTACTATCTATCTTACACATTCTTACAACACTTCGCAAGTATAAAACTAATAATTATCGCCAATTAGCTATAATTTGGTTAATTTTTGCTATAGTTTCCTCGTGCGTAGGTAGATCATTTACCTCATAATAATGGTCGGTATCTAGGTAATTAGCCTTAACGTCTAAGATATGAAGCTCATCGGCTATAAGATGTACCTTATCGACAAGCTCCACACTCGCCACTGGCGAAGCAATAATTAACCGCTGTACGCGCACCGGTTTAAGGAAGTCCAATGCCACATCTAAAGTCGTAGTGTCATTTAAGCCGTCTGTGACTAATACAACTACATGGTCCTGAAGTAGAGCCTGGTCAATTACACCGCCGTCACCTATGAGTTGATTTACCCTATGAAATGCCTGGCGTTTTTGCTCTTCAAAATAGCCATGAAACTCTGTTATGTATCCGTCTACGGCGGCAGAGCCTAAGTCACTATTTGTCGTAAAGTTACCAGTTTGGGACACTGCGCCAAAGCTCTGCCCCTCGCCCGGTATTGTCACAGCCTCTGACACAAGCAAGGTCAAAATACAGTGTAACCTCTCAGCAATCGGTTCACCAACAGCCACGCCACCATCGCCCATAGCCACTAAAGCTACGTTTTCATAGCGATACTTTTCAAAAAGTTGCACAGCTAATTGCTCGCCCGCCTCAGCGCGACTCTGAAAATACATCATATACCTATATTAGAATACTTATGCTTAACTATAAACCCCATAAACTATAAGTTGCCGAAACAACGTATAATAGATTCATGCGGTATTACGAGGTAGCTCCGACGAAAATAGTTCGACAAAACAGTCATGTTTTTACATATGAGTCGGAAAATGAAATGAATACCGGTAGCATAGTTCTAATTGAAATTGGCAAAAAACAAATCCCCGGCGTGGTAATGCGCGAGGTAAATAAGCCGGAATACGCCACAAAGCCAATAGCCACCTTAATAGAAGACAACCCTCTACCTATACCGCTAGTAGAATTGGCAAAGTGGCTCAGCACGTACTACGCCACACACCTGGCTTTAGTTTTGCAATCTATACTACCGCGAGGCGTGCAAAAAACTCGCCGAGCAAGCGAAAGCAAAATCCCTAAGAAGCTGCGTGCAGTAAACGAAATCACACTAAACGATAGTCAACAGCAAGCGGTAAAAAATATCAACAACTCGAGTCCGGGAACAATAATACTACACGGAGTTACAGGGTCTGGCAAAACCGCAGTATACATAGATATCGTAAAAAAATGTATACACGAAGGTAAATCAGCCATAGTACTAGTACCCGAAATAGCCCTTACTACTCAAATAGTTGACGAGTTCTCGACTCACTTCAACGACATACTACTAACACACTCACGCCAAACGGAATCCGAACGCCATAAAGTCTGGAAAAGTGCACTAAACTCAAACAACGCACGTGTGGCTATCGGTCCACGCTCCGCCCTGTTTACACCACTTAAAAATATCGGGGTCATAATCATAGACGAGTTTCATGAGCCTAGCTTCAAACAAGAGCAATCACCTCGTTATTCAGCACTGCGAGCCGCCAGCACACTTGCATCTCAGCACAGCGCCAAACTTATCTTAGGCAGTGCAACTCCACCCATCACCGACTATTACTTAGCTCAGATAAATAATAGGCCTATAGTTGAAATGCAAGAGCGCGCACAGCCCGCACAGACACCCAATTCGATAATAATAAACATGACAGACAGAAGCGAATTCAGGAAACACCGCTTCTTCTCGGATAAATTATTGGCGGCCATAGAAGATTCTCTTAATAACAAGAAACAATCTTTAATCTTTCACAATCGCCGCGGTAGCACTACAGTGACACTCTGCAAGAATTGCGGATGGCAAGCGGTATGCCCAAAGTGCTATATACCTATGTCACTACACGCCGACAATCATCAACTACGCTGTCACATATGCGGACTATCCGAAAAAGTTCCAGTTAGCTGCCCTACATGCAAAAGCCCCGATATTATACATAAAGGCATAGGAACTAAACTTATAGAATCTGAACTAAAACATATATTTCCAAAAGCTCGAATTGCACGTTTCGACGGTGACAATTCTCTAGATAATTCCCTGAATGCACAATACGAAGACCTATATAACGGCAATATCGATATCGTCATAGGCACGCAAGTTGTGGCCAAAGGATTAGACCTGCCGAACCTGCAAACCGTAGGTGTTATACAAGCAGACAGTGGACTAAATTTACCAGACTACCAGTCAACAGAAAGGACTTTTCAGCTCATAGCGCAAGTCGCCGGAAGAGTTGGACGTAGCGATACTCCGACTAACTTAATTGTTCAGTCATACCACCCAACTCACCCATCTATAGTAGATGGCTTGAGCCAAAACTATGAAAAGTTCTACCAGGAAGCCCTGGAAGAACGACAAAAAGCTAAATTCCCTCCGTATACATATTTACTGCAGCTAACTTGCGTATACAAAACAGAAATGGCAGCTATACGTAATGCTCAAAAGCTAGCCAGAGAGCTTAAGGCGGCCCTACCAAAAGACATTGAAATATTAGGCCCCACGCCAGCTTTCTACGAAAGACAGCACGATACTTATAGATGGCAGCTGCTCCTGAAATCGCACAAACGCTCCCTATTAGTTGACGCACTAAGTAAAGTCCCGGATACTCACTGGCAATTTGAGCTAGATCCCTTAAGTTTATTGTAGCGTATCTGTTATACTATTAAATAGTTCGTATGAAAAAAGAAGATATTATATTCCTACCAAACCCCCATTTGCGCGAGAAATCACGCAAAATCCATGTAGTAAACGACACAACTCGTGCAGCAATAGACGACATGGTAAGTGCTGCCATAGACTGGGAAGATTCCCGTCCCCATGAGATTAGTGCCGCGCTAGCAGCCGTACAGGTTGATAAACTCGAGCGAATAGTTATTATACGCACCGACTTTGATAACAAGGAAAATCGTGATTTTACAGCGCTCATTAACCCTGAAATAGTAAAATACGAGGGTGAAATATTAGAAGATTTCGAAGGCTGCTTAAGCGTAAAAAATGTATACGGTAAAGTTCCGCGCCACTCCAAAATACGAGTAAAAGCCCTAGATATAGATGGCAAACAGGTACGATTTAAAGCCGAAGGATTTTTAGCTCGTGTCATACAACATGAAATCGACCACACCAAAGGCATAGTATTTGTAGACCACATACGAGACATACCCGAAGCATTCTTTGAGCTAGACGATAGTGGCGAGCTAAAGCCGACAGACTACGACAAAGTAGTTAATGAAGGCCACCTATACGATGACTAAAGTAGTATTTTTTGGCACAGAAGATTTTAGTGCAATATCGCTACGAGCGTTGATAGATGCAAATTTTCCCGTAGCAGCTGTTGTCACCAAGCCAGACAGCAAAAGGGGTCGTGGTCAGCAATTAGTAGAACCTACTGTAAAAATTATCGCCATAGAACATAATATACCGGTATGGCAGCCTCTTAAGTTATCAGATATAGCTACAGATATATCATCTTTAGACAACCCCATAGGAGTACTAGTTAGTTTTGGCAAAATTATACCACAATCGATTATCGACTTATTTACACCCGGTATTATCAATGTACATCCGTCTATGCTGCCGAAATATCGCGGACCTTCGCCAATTGAGTCTGCTATCTTAAATGGCGATTCCGAAACCGCTGTCACTATTATGCAGCTTTCTGCAGCCATGGACGCTGGGCCAGTATATGGATACTCACCCCTTCAACTATCTGGCACGGAAACTAGTGCTGAGTTATATGAAAAACTAGGCAGTCTAGGTGCAGAAACTCTTACTAAACTACTTCCATTAATTATCAATGGTGATGTCACGCCTATAGAACAAGATGACGAAAGAGCTAGTTACTGTAAACTAATCTCCAAAGAAGATGGTGTTATAGACTGGAAAAAACCAGCTACTCAGATTGAACGCGAAGTACGCGCCTATGCCGGCTGGCCTGGAAGTCGTGCAACTATTGGTGACATTGATTGTATTATCACTAGCCTAATGGTAGCTTCATGTAGTCAAACAGATAATACGCCTGGTGCCATAGCTATTATTGACAAGCGCCTATATATTGGCACAGCCAATGGTAGCGTAGAAATAACAGACATAAAACCTGTAGGCAAAAAAGAAATGCCCGTAAAGGCATTTCTAGCTGGATACAAAGATAAACTACAGGCTTAAGCAGCCGCAGGTTGCTGAGAGTCAGGACCCAAGATAGCATCGCGGTTCGATATTATCTCATTCTTCAGCTCGTCCATAACAACACGAACAACATCACGATAATCAGGACGATTTACTTCTAGCCATTTAGTAGCTACGTACTCCGACTTCAGATTAACATCGTCAGCCTGCAAGTTTAAAGCTTGCTGCATACGCTTAAAAATATCATCATTCTGATAGTCTGGTGCATATTGTGAAATCCAAGCACCGATAACAGTCTGATCTTTGTCGATAATTTTCTCGAATTCTTCAAGCTGTTGATCACTTAATCCTTCAGACAGTTGAGTACCAACACGAAGCTCAAGCTCTTCGTAGATGTGCTGCAAAAAAGCTTTTTTCTGATCTTCTGGCAAATCTGTAAGACCGATATCTTCTAAAAATTTGTCATCTAAACTAAACATTAATTAATATCTCCTTACCATATAGTATACACTATTATGCTTATGACAAGGTACGTTTTACAAGTTCGCGTGTGAAAAATTCTAGTTTGTCGCCAATTTCAAGCTGTAGTTTCTTGCCGGTACTTAGACTTAGCCCACACATGTCGCCCTCAAACACCTCTTTGGCCTCTACTTGCTCGCGCTGTACGTGTGACACTTCCACTTCGGCAATCTGCTCACCATCATGCTTTACACGTACCTTCAGTCCTGGATATACCTTACCAGTAAGTACCTCACCGCCGGCAATCACAGAATCTTTAAGAGTCCTAAACACACCCTTAACCTCTAGTGAGCCTATTTCGGTTTCTACCACCTCTGGAGCGAGCATCTGCTCCATGGTGTTTTTGGCGTCATCTAGTAGTTCATAGATAACCTTATATATACGCACGTGCACTCTGTCGCGCGCAGCCAAGCGCTTAACGGCAGGCGGAAGATCGACGTTAAATCCATAAATAATAGTCTCTTCATTAGCGGCTAGGCGAATATCGTTCTCAGATATATTACCCACCCCGCTACCTATCACACGTATGGTCACTTCACCGTCGGCATCTAGCAACTTTAAACTATCTATAACAGAGGTTAAAGACCCCTGTACGTC
>JAGQND010000052.1 GCA_020428265.1 Candidatus Saccharimonadota bacterium
CCAAATATATGCTATATAAACACCGCCAGTATTTATACCGGCGGTGTTTTGGTTTATGAGGTAAATACACATAAAATACCGCAAACCACTAGTCAAAACCAAAAATATATGATAGAATTGATAAAGTTGTAATAATAAATGTGAGTTTAAGATGGCTAAAAAAGCGACAAAACGAAAATTAGTAGGACTTGTAAGTGACTTAAGCGGTCACCGTACTTACTATACGACTAAGAATACTCAGACTACCACTGAGAAGATTTCTTTGCGTAAGTACGACCCAGTTGCGCGTAAACACGCAACATACACAGAGACTAAAAAGAGTCTCGGCCGTAACGAAGTTAAGGCCCGCAAGTCATAAAAATAGCTGCTTCGGCAGCTATTTTTTATTATCTTTGCGCTTTATCTTTATGGGTTCCCACGGTTTTGCTGGCTCATCGTCAGACTGTATGCGGTCTAGCAGAGTAGATACGAGCTCAGCATGACTCCACGTTAAGGGTGCTGGGGAAATAATTTCTAGCGTGCCTGGGTTGATTTGTTCTGATAGCATACCGGTTTTGAGTGCATGCGACACGACCCAGTCTATTATCGGCTCAGCTTTTTCATTTTTGTCTACCTCTGTATAGTATTGTGCAGCCCATAAGGTGGTTATGAACCACCAGTTACCAAGCTCACTAGTGTCGGTACGGCGGTAGTTGTCGTGTTCGTAGCGCGGATAGGCTTCAATATTTGGGTCGACACGCAATATCTCATGATATGTTTTTGCGGCCTGCTGCATTTCGGGTGACTTTACATCAAATAACCCAAACATAAATGCGCCATATATACTGCTAGCATCTAACGTGTCGTCTTTATATATTTCGCCTTCATGCGAGCGTATGCCCTTATACAGCGATTTTCGCTCTGGGTTGTATAGGTGTTTTGCGGCGTTAGCTTTTATATCTTCGGCAAATGAGCGCCACCTTACGGCATTGTCGTGGTCTAGTTTGGCGTCTGCTAAATCTGCGGCAGCGCGCAAGGCACCGTACACTACCGATACAGTGTATGTAGTAGTTAAGAATACTTCTTCCCATAGGTCGTAGCTAGCCTTCGGCAGGCCGGTGTGTTCATCGACGAATTCTACCATCCAGTCGGCCATAGGCACCACCATGGAGTCATAGAATTCTCGTAGGATTTTTTCATCTTTGGTTGTCTCGTAAAATTGCGCAAGTACAAACAGTACTAGGGCGGTTTCGTCTTCTTGTATGGGTGGAGCTATGACGCCATCTTCGTGTACGTATGAGTGCCAGCTGCTACCCAAGCCGCCATCTGCCATAAACTTGTGGTTTATGTAGCCACCTGGGTGTAGTACACGTTTACAGAACTCAAAAAACCTATATGGCTCTTCGGTGTAGCCCATGCGTATAAGTGGCCATAGTACGTTGGCGCCGTCGCGTGGCCAGCAGTAAGCGTAGGCGTCGCGGTCGTAATTTAGCATAGAGCTGTCTGTGCTAGCTATTACGGCACCACGTTTGTCTATTTGTGACTTTATAACCATGACGCTTCGTATGAATATATCTTGGTATTTGGGGTCAATTTTGGCCGCAGACTTGATGGCTGGTTGTAGCCACTTGCGCCACCACTCGGCCGTAGTGTTTACACGTCCGCTGTAGCCAACTTCGCGTATTTGCTTGTCCATAGATATAACTTCACGCAAGCTACCCCCAGCCGCTATCCAGTAATTTACGATTTCGGAGCTTTGTGCGCCTATATGTAGGGTGAAGCGTATTACGGAGTCAACGCGTCCGTGCTCTACATTGGCGCCACCTAGTTCGCCATCGTCGGCGTCTCGCCAGGTGCCTTCGTGTCCCTCTATGCCAAATAAACCTATACTGTGCTGGTCAAACGGTTTGTCGTTGTATTCGCCGGATATCAAAAAGTAAGTATTCCCGCGGTAGTGGAGGATAGATTTATTACTGGGCAGGTATTGAGCTGTGTCAGTATTGCCATATGCGGCGTCGATTATAAACGCTTGGTGCATAAATAGTCGTATTTCGCGCTCACGCTCTACCAGGTTGACCACATGTATGTTGCGCAAAAAAGTATTAGAGTGGGCGTCTACCAGACTATCGAGCTCTAGAATGACGCCAATTGTCGGATTTTTGGCTATGATATGGCCTATGAGCGCTTGCGACGGATAACTAAAAGTCAACTCCCAATTGCCATCGTCGAGCCAGTGAGTTTTTCCGTCTACCCACACACCGATTTTGTGGCGAGTCTGGCGACCCTCAGCGTGGTTTGAGAGGCCTACGTATGGGTAATATAGGTCATGAACCAGGCCGTAATTATTAAGGCCAACATGCATTTCGCCATTACTAAGAACTATAGGTCGCGACATAGCCCCACCCCAATAAGCACTATTCGGCCTCCGAATGATTCTGTGTGCTAAGCAAACCTTTGTTATGCGCCATTACGCGCAGACGTACGTCGCGGATAGCGTTCATGTAGCTTATAAATGAATCGTATGGCGAATCGTAGGGGCTAAAGTATGTATGTACGTCGCCGTCACGTAGCCATTTGGTAGCCATGTAGTAAAAGTGGTCGGAACTCTGCAATAGTCGCCAGTCGCGTATTAGGTCGTCGTCAAAGCTTCGCAAGACGTCGTTCTGAAGGTCATATAAGTATTTGAGAGCTTCTTTTTGCATAGCATTGCCGTTCCAAGCGCTTAGGTCGCGTTCGCTATCGGCCCAAGTTACGGTGTCTGGCATAGATAATTCACCCGACGCCTCTAGTTCAGCTGCGGCACCTGTTACGGTGTAGAATACATGGTTTTCGCGGTTACTCCAAGTGTCTACCAAGTTTTCTATAAATGAAAATATACCAGTTTCAGCCCATTGATGTTCGCCAAAAGTCTCGAAATCCATAAATAAGTTTACTAGTTGACCATCGGCTGATTCTAGCCAATCGACATATTTGCCAGTAGAGAGTGGCCATTCGTTCCATGCTTGGTCGCTAAAGCGAAAAGCTATATCGTCACTTAGTTTGTAGTTTTTCGTGAGGAGCTTTATGTTTTCTGTGCCAGTGGGCTTATATACGTAGTTTGGACTGCGCCAGTCTAGTACCTTGTCCCAACCCTCGGCCAGTACCGCATGGTAGCCTGTGTGGTCGGCCCATTTAGCAAGGTCGTCGTTGTAGGCGAGCTCGGTGTTGCGAAAAGCGGTAGGGGTGTAGTCAAATACTTCCTGTATACGCTTGCGGTGCAAAGCTACTTGAGCTTCAAATTCTTGGCGATTGTAGAAAAACGCCAAACTATGGTAGTAGGTTTCGCCGACTATTTCTACGCGACCTGTAGCAACTAAGCGCTTAAATGCTTCTAGTAGGTCTGATGCCCATTCTTCGGCTTGGTCTATAAAATCACCAGATATGCTTAAAGATAGCTTAAATCCAGGATTGCGCTCCAGCAGTGACTGCAGTAGTGAAACCATAGGCCAGTAAGATTTTTCGGCCACTTTGTAGAACATTTTTTCATTGTTTAGTTTGCTGTCATCTTTGACACCAAAGTAGTCGTGGGTATTGCCGATATCAAACACACTATAAGGCCTAACCCTATATGGCTGGTGGACATGTAAATACAGCGCTATGCCCTTAGTCATGCTGCGATACCCTCATGTACTCTACTATACAGTGATATACACTTTTGGGCGACATCTTTCCACGATAAATTAGCATATTCGTCATGCACGCCTTGTTTGAGCATGGTTGCTAGGCTAGGCGAGAGTGCTATGGCAGCAAGTTGGTCTGCTAAGCGGTCGGTGTCCCAATAATCGTAGCGTAAGATATTGTTCAGGACTTCACCTACGCCAGATTGTTTGCTGATGATAAGTGCACTGTTGTGGTGAGCTGCCTCTAGCGCGGTAAGGCCAAAAGGTTCGCTTACAGAGCTCATGACAAATACGTCGGCTATAGTGTAGACGTCGCGCCACTGCTTGCCTCGTACAAAGCCCGTAAAGTATACTTTGTCGGCTATACCTAGACTAGCGGCCAATGATATGAGCTCATCACGCTGCTCGCCATCACCTGCTAGTATAAATACAAACTTGTCATATTTTTCGCAAGCTTTTGCTGCGGCTCGCACAAAGTGAGTTAGGCCTTTTTGTACGGTAAAGCGCGTGATAAGCGCAACTACTAAGTAGCCTTCGCGTTTCAAGGCTTCAAAATATTCGTAATTACGGGTGTCGTAGGTGTATGGCGCAAAACTATCTACATCTAGGGCATTGTGCACTACTTCTACATTTTGCTCTGGTATGCCGTATTCTTTTACTATGATAGCTTTGGTGATGTTGCTCACAGCTATTATGCGGTCGGCCATTAGTAATGCCTGCTGTTCTATTTCGTGCACTATGGGGTTGCCGTAGCGTTCACCTGAGCGGTCAAACTCGGTGGCGTGTACGTGCACGACTAGAGGTGCGCCAGTGAGAGCTTTGGCGCGCACACCAGCTTCCATAGTAAGCCAGTCGTGGGCATGAATAACATCTGGCTGGACTTTTTTGACTAGTTTCTCGACAAATTTGATGTAATGTTTTTGCACTGCACGCATGGTATTTAGACTACCAGCGTCTACGTTGTCGAGGTCAAGCTCTGTTACGTATTCGCTGTCATAGCTGCCCAAGTGTACCTTGGACTCCGGAGGTAGAGATGATGCTCCGTGAATAGTCATAAAGTCTATATCGGCGTGTGACGCCTTGTAAGGTAAAACAAAATCTATAGTAGCACCTTGGACGGCCAGAGCTTTTGACATGTGGTAGCAAGCTACTCCTAACCCACCACTATTATATGGCGGTAGCTCCCATCCTAGCATTAATACCCTCATGTAGATGCTCTGCGGTTAGACACGCTAACCGTTGCTCCTTTTGTTTTATTATGTTTGCCTGCCTTCATTATAGTTATGCTAGACCTGTTTCGCAAGTGTTTTATAGGATTAAAATAAGAATATAAAGTACTGTAAATGCAAGATTATGCTATAATATTTAAGTACTTAGGGGCATAGTACAGCGGCTAGTATAAAGGTCTCCAAAACCTTAGACCTAGGTTCGATTCCTAGTGCCCCTGCCATAATGGATAAAGCGCATTTTCGGCGCTTTTTTCGTTATTTTGACCCCCGTTATTTTCACTATTTGTAAAAGTTCTATCATTTGATTTTCGTGTTCCTAATAATTCGCGTGTTTTCGAACTGTATTTAGCGATCAGTTCGGCTCGATCCTTCAAGCTAACAGATACGGCATCATTCTTAAACACGATATTTTCGAACAGTTC
>JAGQND010000053.1 GCA_020428265.1 Candidatus Saccharimonadota bacterium
TTTGTTGCTTTATGTTCGCGATGATACTGAGGCGCTATCTGGCTATATGCGATCTGTCAGCACGGCGTATTCTATGTACTACAACAAAAAATACAAAAGCCGCGGCCACGTGTTTCAGAGTATATTTAAAGCTGTAGCTATAGGCACCGATACGTATTTTGCACACATAACACGCTATATACACATGAACCCGCGCACGTACATGACGTATAAATGGTCTAGTCTGCCGGCATACCTTGGCGAGCCGCACGAAGACTGGCTGAGCCCTGAACGCGCAATGACCATGACACCCACTGAATACCGCAGATTTATAGATGAATATACTGATAAAAAGAAAGAGTTTGGGTATATAAAGCATTTGTTAGCGGATGCATAAAAAGTTCCTATATAATTAAAAACTTCACGATGTGTTAACTAAAACAGTGATAATATGTTAAGTAAAATGCCTGCAATGTGTAATATTAACTTGACACCTTGCAGAGATTTTACTTGACACTTTGCAAGCACTAGTTGTATAATATATACATGCCATATATAAAACGAATAATCGATGAAGATATAAAAAATGGATTAGCTGCGGCTGGTGCGGTTGCTATAAGGGGGCCGCGAGCCTGTGGCAAGACCGAAACAGCACTGCAATATGCTAGTAGTGATGTTAACTTGATTTATGACGTTGCAGCTCGCGACCTGGCGCGACTTGCACCCAGTAGTATACTGGAGGGTGACACTCCAAGACTAATTGATGAATGGCAAGAAGCCCCAGATGTGTGGAATGCGGTTAAAACCGAAGTAGACAGGCGCAAGACCTCTGGTCAGTTTATACTTACGGGGTCGTCGGCTGTAAACAAAGACAATAATTTACACTCTGGCGCCGGGCGCTTCATACTCCACGACATGTCTACTATGACTTGGGCTGAGCTTGGTTATTCTAACGCAACCGTAAGCTTGGGCGACCTCCTGGCAGGGAGCCCCATTAAACCGAGTCAAAACAAAACAGAGCTTAGTGACATACTGACGCGGCTTGTCGTGGGGGGCTGGCCAATGCTGATAGGTAAAACCGAGAGGCAAGCCAAAGATATAAACAAGGCCTATGTAGACCTGCTACTGAGTGACGACATTAGTCGAGTGTCGGGTATTGAGCGAGATCGGCGCCGTGCAACACAAATATTTACGTCTTTGTCTAGAAATATCGCAACTACGGTGGGTATCGCTACACTCTCTAACGATAGTGAATCCAATGAGGTGGATGGCGACGATGTTACAGTGTCTAGACAGGCTACATATGACTACCTGGAAGATTTGAAGAAGCTTATGATAGTAATAGATCAGCCAGCATGGAGGCCGCACGTGCGTTCCGCGGTGAGGCTCCGCACTAAGCCAAAACGACACTTGGCGGATCCGTCACTGGCTGTGGCTGCACTGGGTATTTCATCTAAAACACTAATAAAGGACCTTAGATACACTGGTTTTCTGTTTGAGTCTCAGGTGTTTCACGATCTTACAGTGTATGCTAGGGCAAACGACGCCGAACTATCGTACTACAGAGACAGTAGTGATAGCGAGGTAGATATAATTGTTGAAGATAGAGCCGGTAACTGGGCGGCGTTTGAAGTCAAGTTGGGCGATGACGATTTGGACGCTGCGGCTACTAAGTTATTGGCGTTTGCTGCTAATATAGACACCAATAAAACCAAGAAGCAGGGCTCCCTTAACATAGTCACCGGTGTTGGTTATGGGTATGTGCGTCCAGATGGAGTGAATGTGCTTCCGCTGAGCGTGTTGGGCGCCTAAAGTGTCAATACTATAACCGGTGTGTAGCCTAACGCTTGACACTTTGCAGCGATTTTACTTGACACTTTGCAAAATTCTAGTGGTTTTCATATCCATGCGGATTTTGTGATTGCCAACGCCAGGAGTCGACGCAGGCTTGCTGGATGGTTAGATCGGCGCGCCAGCTGAGCTCGGTGTTGGCGAGTGCGGGGCTGGCATAGCAAGCAGCTACGTCGCCAGGGCGGCGAGCCACCACTTCGTAGGGGATATTCTTGCTGGCAGCTTGCTCTACGGCTGCTATGAGTTCTAACACAGATGTGCCGGTGCCTGTGGCTAAGTTGTACGCCTGCGCACCCGGCTGCATATGCCCAAGCGCTGCTATGTGCCCGCGCGCTAGATCTACCACGTGTATGTAATCGCGCACGCCGGTGCCATCTACGGTGTCGTAGTCGTTGCCAAATACTTTTACGCTGTCTAGCTTACCTATGGCCACTTGAGTTACGTAAGGTAGTAGATTGTTTGGTAGGCCGCCGGGGTCTTCGCCGATGGTGCCGCTAGGGTGTGCGCCCACAGGGTTGAAATAGCGCAGTAGGGTGGCGCTGAATTGCGGATTTGCCACACATACGTCGCGCAGGATTTGCTCAATCATGAACTTGGTTTGGCCGTATGGATTGGTGATGCCCACGCCCACGCGTGACTGTTCGGTGAGCGGTAGCTCGGCGGGGTCGCCGTACACCGTGGCGCTGCTACTAAACACCAGATTGTTTACACTATTTTCTAGCATTAGTTCTACTAGCGCGAGTGTGCTGTCGATGTTGTTGCGGTAGTAGGCTAAGGGCTTGGCTACACTTTCACCCACGGCTTTGAGTCCGGCAAAATGTATGGCGGCGTCGAATTTGTGCTCGGCAAATACAGCGGCAAGTGCAGTGCGATCGGCGACGTCGAGCTGTACAAACGGTATGTTTGCGCCCACTATAGTTTCGACGCGGCGCAGGGACTCTTGGCTACTGTTACTTAAATTATCTACTACCACGGCCGTATGGCCCGCGGCATAGAGTTCAACTAGGGTGTGGCTGCCAATGTAGCCGGCGCCACCCGTCACGAGGATATTCATGTGTATAGTATACTAGACATATGAAAACAGTGATAGTAAGCGGATATTTTAACCCACTGCACGGCGGGCACCTGGACTATATGGAGGGTGCTGCTAAGTTGGGCGACAGGCTGGTGGTGATAGTGAACAACGACGTGCAGCAGGTGCTAAAAAAGGGCAAGGTGATACTGGACGAACAGAACCGCATGCGACTAGTAGGTGCGCTGCGCGTGGTGGACGAAGTGGTGCTGTCTGTAGACGAAGACCCGACGGTAGTGAAGAGTTTGCAATTAGTGGCCGAAAAGTACCCTGGCGACGAACTGATATTTGCCAACGGCGGCGACCGTGATAGCACCAAAGAAGTGCCCGAAACTGCTGTGTGCGAGCAATACAACATAGCCATGGTGTTCGACGCCGGCGGTACCGAAAAGGCAGATTCTAGCACGCGCATAAACCAAGCCAACGGTCACGATAAGTAGACTGGTGTATTCTATATGAAAAAAGAACTAATTGACTCATCTGTTGATCGTAAGAATATACTCAATAACTCATTTGCTATTGCAGAGCTTCAGGGGCAATTGGGTATCGGTGGCGTGTTGTTTGAGGGCGAATACAGGTATACGACGCAACAGGTTGCTGATTTCTATGAAGTTAGTGTGCGTACAGTTCGTCGATATTTGTCAAAATTCGAAGCCGAGTTGCGCGAGAGTGGCTATGTAGACCTTGAAAATGATGCGCTTGACCTCTGGAAAACGCAATTTGGTAGTGACACTGATGTCACAACCAAATTGACGCGCCTAGGCGTGTTTAACTTTAAAGCACTTTTAAATATAGGCTTTTTGCTTAAGGAGAGTGAAAAGGCGCGCATATTACGCGGTTTAGTTCTCGATTTAGTTATAAATGTTGTTGCTAAACGAGCCGGCGGTGACACTAAGTATATAAATCAAAGAGAAGATTCATATTTATTGACCACCTATATGGGTGAGGGGTATAGGAAAGAATTTACTGGTGCGCTGGACAAATATGTAGACCTCGGGCCTTTTAAATACACGTTTTATACTAATAAAATATATGTAAGTATTTTTAAAGAACATGCTGCAGAGTATAAAAAGATATTATCACTCAGTAAGCATGACAAAATACGCGACACTATGTATTCAGAGGTGTTAACGGCCATTGCTACCTACGAAACTGGTTTGGCGCATGAGCTAAAGCGAGAGTCTGAACGACTGAAAAGAAAGCTAAATTCTACTGAGGCGGACAAGCTATTTAAAGATTTTGAGGATAACCCCGCCTTTAAGCCACAAATAGAAGTGGCGCGGCGCAAAATGGCGAGTCGTGACTACGGACTTCGCGATACAATGCACCCAAAACTGGAAGACTACGTGGGGCCTATAGATGTTGAGGATTTTGAGCGCTTTTTAGGAGAAAAGAGCGCAGACTTAGCGAAACAAATAGAGCGCTCGCGCGAAGTATTTAAGCGCCTTAAGGATCAATAGTGAATCATATACCATACGACGTATTGCTGCAGATACACGATAGGGTGTTGGCCGTGTCTGGCGGCATGGCTGGTGTAAAGGATGAAGGACTACTTAGAAGTCCACTAGAGTTTATCGTAGACGATAGTTATTACCCAGAACTATGCGACAAGATAACACATGTTGTGTATTCGCTTATAAAAAATCACGGGTTTAACGATGGTAATAAGCGCACAGCGTTGGCTGTCGGTGGTTTTTTGTTGTTATTAAACGGATATGATGATTATATAGTTCATTATTTTAGAATGTTTGAACAGGTCGTAGTACTTGTTGCCGACAACAAACTAAGCAAAGAAGAGTTATATGTCCTATTTGATGAAATGATTACCGGTGGTGATTTGTCTGAGAGTAGCAAGATTAAAATAATAGACTTAGTTGATAAGTTGTAATATTTACATTTTGCTAAAATTTATAAAAAAGTTGTATACTGACAATATAACCACATAAGGGTAACCAAAATAAAGAAAGGGTTAGTAAATGTGCGGAATTGTCGGATATATAGGTAATAAACAGGCTCAGCCAATCTTAATTGGGGGCTTGAAAAGGCTAGAATACAGAGGCTATGACAGTAGCGGTATAGTGACTATAAATAATAGTGGCAAAGACACCCTGCTGCGCGCCAAAGGCAAGGTGGCGGAGCTTGAAACTCGCGTGAATGCACACGAAACTGCGGATGGTGTGGGTATAGGCCACACGCGCTGGGCGACCCACGGTGAGCCAAGTAAGCGCAATGCGCACCCGCACCGCGTGGGCGACATATACTTGGTACACAACGGTATAATTGAAAACTACCAAGACCTAAAAGCAGAGCTACAAAAAGACGATTACGACTTTAAGAGCGACACCGACAGTGAGGTGCTG
>JAGQND010000054.1 GCA_020428265.1 Candidatus Saccharimonadota bacterium
AAGAGTCGTTTTAGTCAATACGTAAAATTATTATCGCTTAGGAGCAAATAAGCCGCCTAGAAAATCGTTTGCTACATTGGTAAGCTGATTTAGGTCAGGAACTGCTGGAGCAGGGGCGGGCGCTGGAGCAGCAGGTGCTGGCAATGCAGCCGCTACCTCTGGAAGACTAGTTGGAAGTGGAGCAGGCTGTTGAATTTGCGGCGCAGGAGGTAACTGCTGGAATACTTGAGTAACTATATTATTAGCAGTCTGCTGGAACTCTGGTGGTACAACATTTTGTACAACACCGTGAGCAAAATCTTGAACAGGAGTGTTAGTTTCACTAGGTAGCGCCTTAAATACGTCGTTTACCATCTTATTTACATCACCCATCACTTCGCCAATCTTACTTGGGTCTTGTGCTATCTTATCTGGAGCACTGTTGGCAAGGTCTAAGCCATCTTGGATAACATTGTGGAATGACTCTGGTACAGCAGCCATAACTTTCTGAGGAATACCAGTATTACCAGTTTCCATATCTATACCTTGCGCTAAGTCCATAGCAGCCTGGCGGCCGTTTGGCTTAGCTAGTTCGCTACCATTTACGTTGCTATTTATTGGCACAACGTCTTGGAAGAAGTTATTGAAACCACCATTTACAGGAGTGCCGTTAGCACGAATCAACTGAGTGAATGGGTGAACACCTACGTCGTATTCTTCGTGGCGCACACCTTCGGCGTCAATCCATACAACTTTTGGAGCGTTAGGGTTCTCTATAGCGTGACCATGCTCGAGGTCAAGAGCCATAACACCTTGACCTAGAAGTGACTGATTAGCACCGTTTGCCCATACGTCGTTTTGCGAGTAGCGAGCTATAGTACCAGCGGGTACTTCACCGGTGTCAGGGTTGATACCTAGGCTTTGCAACATAGGCTTAATCATAGGGTTCTGTGCAGTACTACTACGGAAGAAACCAGTACTAGTAACAGGCGAGCCCTCTAGTACAAGGTGGAAATTATCAGGCATTACGCCGCCATTGTCAGCCTTTACTTGCTGAGCAAACTTAAGTGCGGCTATAGAGCCTTCTGAAAAACCTTCGGCGTAAAAATCTTGGCCAGAATCTTTCTTACGTAAATAATCTTGAAACGCCGCATCGGCACCCATACCAGTAGACTGATCGAGAGTTGGGCCAGCATCGACAGGGGCAATAGTAGCAGGGTAGTTAACGCCTACATAGTTCACACCTTCGCGCAAGCTACCATCGGCACGCTTAGCGTTCATCACGCCAGCTGCGCTTGGGTCGCCACGGCCACCAAACTCGTAAGAGGTAGCATAAGCTGTAGAATCGTAATTATAGTGACGAAGAGGAGCGTGGAAATCCATACCCTTAAGGCGGTTGTAAACCAAAACACCCTCGAGGCCTATAACAGCCGCAGCCGCTACGCCACCAAGGATTTTATTGCGACCACGCTGAAAGCTTTTAAATATACGCTCGCCAGTAGTGTCGGTTGCTTTAGCTGCGTACTTTTTTTGACGTTCGGCGCTGCGCTGCTGAAACCTCTGGTACCAGCCACCAACTTTATTAAACGCGCCAAGAGCGGCTACGTTAGCGTAGGCACCTAGTGTAGGTTTGATATCTTCACGGAGTTCTTCAGAAGTGTTTTTTGGTTTTTCAAGAGTATAGCTAGGTATAGCTATAGCTGCTAAGTCACGCTTTATAGCTTCCTGCTTAGCGGCAAGCTCCATAAAGGTTTCATCTTCAGCATTCCAAGCGTCTAGATCTGTTATTACACCATTAAACTCGGCTGGCTCAGCACCAGTCTCGTACACATTGTTGTCTTTCTTGAACTCCGTATTTATCATACTACTTTCAGTATAGCATAAACTATATAAAAAGTCAAGTATCTGGTGTTAGTTTATGTTATAATATAAAGATATGGCCAAAAAACCTTTACCTGTAGTTGAACTCACCCTAGACCGCATAATTGGCGGCGGTCAAACCATAGGTACTCTAGAAGATGGCAAAAAATGCCTAGTGTGGGGTGGACTGCCCGGTGAGCGCATAAAAGTACAGCTAACCAAGAAGAAATCTAGCCTAGTAGAAGGCATAGTGACAGAGGTAATAACGCCATCTAGCGAGCGTATAGCACCACGTGACCCTAGTAGCTACTTGAGCACCAGCCCATGGCAAATCATGGCGCTAGACACCGAAAATCACTACAAATCAGCACTTATAGAAGAAGCTTTTGAGCTGCACGACATAGTACTACCCAACCCTATACAGGTGTGGAGTGACGGAGTAGAATACGGCTACCGCAACAAAGTTGAGTATAGTTTTTGGTACGACACAGAGGCCGAGACACTAGATTTGGCGTTTTTCCGCCGGGGTACGCACGGCAAAATCAGCGTCGTAGACACTAGTTTAGCCAGTAGCGCCATAAATACATCGGCAAAAATAGTACTCGATGCCTTGCGAAAGCTCAAAATCGACGGCCGCACGCTAAAAACCCTACTAATCCGTAGCAGCGCCAGCGGTAGCGTAGCATGGCAATTATATGTCAAAACGCCCGAATTTGACGCTGAAGGCCTACTACAGACCATAGACGACCCAGCACTTATATGCGGTGAAATCATCTATAGCAACCCCAAATCGCCTGCTAGCGTCATCACAGAGCGCCTAGCGGCCACTAGTAGCGAAGTTTTGCACGATAACATACTAAATGTGCCGTTTAGCTACGCCACCGAAGGGTTTTTCCAGATAAACTTGCCAGTGTACGAGCAGGCGCTGCGAGATATGCAAAAGTGGGTCGAAAACAAGCAGGTAATAGACCTATATAGCGGCGTAGGCACCATAGGACTAACAATCGGAGGCGAAAACGTGACTCTTATAGAGGTAAACGAGCATGCCGTGCGCGAAATGGAGCGCAATATAGACGAACTCGACCGAGCAGGAGCCAAAGCAGTGCTAGCCGCCAGCGAAGACGCGCTAGAACACTTAAATGGCGACTCTACTATAATACTGGACCCACCACGCGCAGGCCTACACGAAAAAGTCGTACAAAAACTCCTAGAACTAGCACCCCAGCGCATAATATACCTCAGTTGCAACCCCGTCACGCAAGCGCGCGACGTCATGATGCTCGCCGACAAATACGGCGTGAGGCACCACATGGGCTACAATTTCTTCCCACATACGCCGCATATTGAGCACTTGGTAGTTTTAGACCTCAAGTAACGCCTCACTAAAGGTGTTATGCTTGCATTTTTCGTATATTTGTGCTATAATAGAAATAGTCCATGATACACCAAGTTTAAGGAGAATAATCGTGGAAGCATTATTTGTAATTCTGCTGGTCTGCTCGCTGGCGACCAATGGCTGGCTCCTGTCCAAGAAGTTGCACAAGTCAGGTAAGTCGAACGACTCGTTCGTGCTGGCGGCGGCGTACGGAAAACTGAGTGAAGCCGAGTACTCCAACCTCAAGGCCAACCCGGCGCCCCTGATCCGCGCGATCGAAGAAATCAAGGGCAACCGCATGACGGAAATCCAGTTCATGCGCGAGCAGTACCAAGCCTGCCTGGACGGTATTAAGCATGCTGAGAAGGAGCACCTGGATTACACAAGAACCGGGTATCCACCGTTGGCGGATAGTAGCCTGCGCACCCGGCATAAGCTGGAAGAGCAGGCCACCGACATCGCCCGCAAGCTCGGCATGTACGACACTGCAGAATTGCAACCCAACTAGCCACCCACCAACTCCACTAGCAAGTGAAAACCCACCTGCTCGAGTAGAGGAGGTGGGTTTTCACTTTGTATAGAGTTGCATAATTATAAATTTCATGTTATAAATTACATAATGATTCGAGATTTTCGATCATAGCGCTTACCTCGACGCACAATCGAGGAGAAACCGAGAGCACCATGAATTCTGCTCCGCTACTGCTTGGCCTGTCCATCATGTCGCTAGCCTTCGTGGCCCTGTTCGCGGGGCTGTCGTACCGGCTCAACCTCAGAAAGGCAAGCATCGGCCAGCTGACGAAATACGGTACCGCCGTAATCGTAGCAGGCTCTATCACGGCCGGCGCACAGTATGCGCTGTACCAAGTACAGCCCAACCTGGTAAGCGGCGACAGTTGGCTCGTACTAGGCGACATATTCATCGGATTCCTGGCGATGTTCGCCTTCTGGCGCATCGTCGACTAAGCCGACACCAACCCCGATTTTATCGGGGTTTTAAATTGCAATTTAAAAGAGTACCGACTATGCGATACCCGTACACACGCGGCTAGCTCCCACCGCCGTAATGCTGCACGCGCAGGTCGCGAGCGAGGTCGTAAACGCCTATGTGGTAGCTACAAACTTCACTGGTGTCCTGTACTCCCACGAAGTACGGCTGGCGAGTTTCGCTGTCGATAGCTACCGCCATATAGGGGTAGCCCTCGCTGCGAATTTTGCCCGCATATTTTTGGACCTCCTGAAACAACACCTCCGACATGATACCACCTTTCACCGATAGCGCCTCTATGTGACCCTATATTCTATATTACACCACAAAATTCCGACATTTAAAATTATTTAGTCTGCACATTGCGATAGCTAAACTTAGCAGCCACGCGCCAATTGCCGTGAGTATCGGCGTCAAATTGGCGAATTTCGCCGTCTATAACTTCGCTTATTTGTACCAGTGCCGGGTTGTAGGCGGCCAGGGTGCGGTAGTATATCAAATCTTCGGGTGAGATAGTCTTACGCCCAGGGAAAACAGCCTGAAAATTCTGCTTACCAACTTCGTCGAAATAGCCCGGCTGGCCACCCGGTGGTATATAAAACTTTGGCTTAAGCCCCATTTTGAGTAGGTGCTTGCGCACGCCACCAAGCGTCAAGCTAGCCTGCGCCTGCACATAGGCAAACAGCTGATTTTTCTCTGTTAGTAGCACCGTCACCTTAGTAGAGCGGTCCACTGGAGCGTCGCGCAGTATCACGCGGTCGATGCTAAATTTTACGCCAAATTTATCCCTAGCGATGTTTTCGAGTCGGATATCGTCGTAAATAGCCTCATTCATATTGTTATCATCATAACAACACCTTTTAAGTACTGTCAATTGATAGACGTGCAAAAATATTGAATAATATTAAATTATAAGCTTTACAAATATGGCCTACAGGTATATACTCACCTCACTAATAGGAGTTTTATATGAGCGAAATACTCGCAGCAAA
>JAGQND010000055.1 GCA_020428265.1 Candidatus Saccharimonadota bacterium
GATGATGACCATATAATTGTGGATGGCAAGAAGATTAAGGTACTAGCAGAGCGCGATCCTGCGGTATTGCCTTGGGGTGACTTGGGTGTAGACCTAGTGATAGAGTCTACTGGTAGGTTTACTGCCAAGGAAGACGCCGAGAAGCACATTACCGGCGGCGGTGCTAAGCGTGTGATAATAAGCGGCCCTACAAAGTCGGACGGTGTAGACACAATTGTGATAGGCGCCAATGACGACAAAACTGAGAATGCCACAGAGGTAATAAGCAACGCGAGTTGTACTACTAATAGCTTGGGCGCCGTGATGGCTATTTTGAATAACGAATTTGGCGTAGAGAAATCTCTACTTACCACTGTTCATAGCTATACAGCTAGCCAGGTGCTGCAGGATGCTCCAGCGAAAGACCTACGTGAAGGTCGTAATGCTGCTGAGAATATTGTGCCTACTACTACCGGCGCGGCTATAGCCGTGACCAAGACTTTGCCGGAGCTTGAGGGTAAATTTGACGGACTATCTATCCGCGTACCTACACCAGTGGTGTCTATAAGTGACGTTACAGCCCTGCTCAGCAAGAATGTGACTGTAGAAGAAATTAACGATGTGTTTAAGAAGGCTGTGAAGCAGCCATTTTATCAGGGTATACTAGACGTTAGCGAAGAGCCTTTGGTGAGTCGTGACTATATAGGCAATAGCCACTCGGGTATTGTAGACTTGCTACTTACTAAGGTTGTGGGTGGTAATTTGATAAAAATCGCTGTATGGTACGACAATGAATGGGGCTACAGTAACCGCTTGGTTGAACTAGTAGCTGACATTGGCAAGACTGTAGTTCGCGAAAAATAATCGTAAACATGTAGGAAATTTAATACCCCGCTATAAAAGCGGGGGTTTTCCTATGCTTCGCGGCTGACGATCAGGCTCAGCTTGGGAACATAGAAATTGATGTCCGGGACGTTCGTCTGATGAATCAGCATCAGTCGCGCATCGAGGTTCAGCTCTTCGCCGTGGAACTTGCTCCATGTTGCGATGAACCCGTGGGTCACGAGAAGTCCAGGAGCACGGCGTCGCCAGTTGCTCTGGAGCGTGAATGACCCGGCGTATTCGTAGCCGACGAAGGAGGGGCGCTTGCGTCCCGGTTCAAACTCTTCGTACGACTTGGTCGTGAAGAGCTTGATTGCCGACCTCTGGCGCATAGCCAGCAGGCTGGCGTAGCTGAGCTCGCGCTCCGTATCGGTTTCCGATGTACGTACTGCGTACACCTGGTGGGGCAGGATGGTAGCTAGCATTACTTGCACTCCCTGGTTGATGTCGAAGGACATGTATATAATACAAACAAAGATATATTTTGTCAAGATGGTATTTATATTTTGAGCCAAAATGGTTATACTTAGTGTATGAGAATATACCTGGGGTCCGACCATAACGGCTATCACCTGAAAGAAAAAGTATTTGCGTACCTGGCAAAGCGTAATTATGACGCCGAAGATATTGGCGGTTTTGAGCTCGATCCTAAAGATGATTTTCCCCAGTTTGCACAAATGGCAGCTATGAAAGTTATCGGCGACGATGATTCTGACCCGCGAGCGATTTTGCTATGTGGCAGTGGCCAGGGTATGGCTATGGCGGCAAATCGTTTTAGGGGTATACGCGCTAGCGTGGTGCATGATGCCGATGAGGCAAAGGTAGCGCGCAATGATTTTGATAGCAATATACTATGCTTGCCATCAAAGATTCTAGATAAGCAAGAAGACGCCGTGTGGCACGACATATTAGATACTTGGCTAGAGACTAAGTTTGCCGATGCACCAAGGTTTCGTAGGCGTAATACAGAGATGGATATAATATAAAATGAGCGTCATAGTACCAACTGTCCTGGCCGCAACACCAGAGGAGTATAAAGAGAGTCTACAGAAAGTACATACTTTTGCTACTCGCGTGCATGTGGATATTACAGATGGGCAATTTGCACCTACACAAACTATTTTGACGAATCAAATATGGTGGCCACAGGATTGGCAGGTAGATATACATGCTATGGTTGGCAATCCGGCTCAGTACGTGGCGGAGCTTGTGGCACTAAAGCCATACATGCTGACGTTTCACGCTGAGGCTGAGGGCGATTTGTTAGGCGTGTTGCAGTACGTGAAGTCTGCTGGCATAAAGGCTGGCGTGGCTCTTGTGAAGAGTACTGTTCCGGCTGACGTAGCGCCACTTATAGAAGCGGCTGATCACGTGATGGTATTTAGCGGAGATTTAGGTAAATACGGTGGTACTGCAAGCTTGATGCAGCTAGAAAAAGTTCGTTTGATAAAAACCATAAATGCTGGTGCTGAAATAGGCTGGGATGGCGGTGTGAACGTAGAAAACGCGTTTAGTTTGGCTCAAGGCGGAGTAGATGTTCTTTATGTAGGCGGTGCCATACAGAAGGCTAATGACCCAGCGGCGGCGTTTGAAGTGTTATCTAAGGAAGTTAATAAACAAGGAGTTATGTAGTGAACAGAGGTGGGCAGCATACAATTGCAGATCTTGAGAAAAAAGCATATAAACTGCGTGAAGACGTGATAAAAATGCTAGAACATGCTGGTAGTGGGCATAGTGCTGGGCCGCTTGGGCTGGCAGAAATATTTGCAGCGCTGTATTTTGATATATTGCGTATAGACCCTAAGAACCCTGACTGGGAAGACCGCGATTATTTCTTTTTGAGCAACGGCCACTGTGTGCCAATACAATATGCTGCTATGGCAGAGGCGGGGTATTTTGACGTGAAAGAGCTCTCTACACTGCGTAAATTTGGCAGCCGCCTGCAGGGACACCCTGAGCGTACCAAGCTACCAGGCCTCGAGAATACTAGCGGGCCACTAGGTAGTGGTTTGTCGCAGGCATCTGGTGTAGCGCACGTACTGCAGTATATAGACAAGCAGCCGCACAGGTTTGTGTACGCCGTAACTGGAGATGGCGAGCTAGACGAAGGTAATATATGGGAAGCTGCGATGTTTGCAGGTAAATACAAACTTTCGCAACTGATTGTATTTGTAGACCGTAACAATATACAAATAGACGGTACAACCGATGACGTGATGCCGCTTGAAGATTTAGCTGGTAAATGGGAAGCTTTTGGCTGGCATGTACAAGAAATAGACGGCCACAACATAGAGAGTATTATAGATGCGGCGAGTATGGCACGGGCTATAACCACTAAGCCGAGTGTGATAATAAGTCACACTATACCTGGCAAGGGCGTGGACTTTATGGAGTATGACTATAAGTGGCACGGTGTGTCACCGAATAGTGAACAGGCCAAAGAAGCACTACATAAACTTCGTACACTTGGCGGTAAGATTAGGGGGGAACACGAATGAGCCATTATCCATTGGTAGATAATTTATTTGATAGTGATGTAAAAAGCGAACCGATTCGCGCTGGTTTTGGTCGTGGCTTATTAGCTGCTGGCGAGAAAAACGAAGCAGTTGTGGCGCTATGTGCCGACTTAACTGAGAGTACTCAAATGAGTAAGTTCCGGGACGCGTTTCCTAAGCGTTTTGTAGAAATTGGTGTAGCGGAGCAGAACTTGGTAACTGTATCAGCCGGCATGGCGCGGGCTGGTAAAATACCATTTACTAGTAGCTACGCGGCGTTTAGCCCTGGGCGTAACTGGGAGCAAATACGCACTACAGCAGCTTTGAATGACCAGCCGGTAAAGGTTGTTGGTTCGCATGCTGGTGTGAGCGTGGGACCCGATGGCGCTACACACCAAATGCTCGAAGACATAGCATTGATGCGTGTCCTGCCAAACATGGTGGTTGTAGCACCTGGTGATAGCGTAGAAGCTGAAAAGGCTACACTGGCTATAGCTGAAAATGGTAAGCCAAGTTATATACGCCTAGCACGTGAAAAAACTCCAATATTTAGTACTGCGGACTCGCCATTTGAACTGGGCAAAGCATACGTACTACGCGAGGGCCACGATGTGAGCCTGCTGGGAACTGGCACGATGACATACCAACTGCTAGTGGCGGCAAAAGAGCTAGAAAAGCACGGTATAAGTGCTGAAGTGGTGCATGTACCAACCATAAAGCCGCTCGATGAAGATACCATACTGGCGTCGGCGCGCAAAACGGGCCGTGTAGTTACAGCTGAGGAGGCACAGGTGGCTGGTGGTTTTGGTGGTGCGGTGGCAGAGTTGCTTATAGAAAAGCTCCCAACACCACTCAAGCGTATAGGTATGTATGATAGGTTTGGTGAGTCGGGCGACCCAAATGAACTTTTGGAGCATTTTGGTTTAACCGGCCACAAAATGGAGAAAACAATTAAAGATTTTGTACACAGTACGCCACAATACCACCGCGAGTATTAAGCACTAGCGTTTATATAAAATTTAAGCTATACTTATGTCATATAAGTAGGGGGCATAATGAGTCTAACAATTCCACACATACGAGCTAATACTATGCGAGCACGGCATTTGTATCAGCGTACGCGTCGGCAGAAATTTGCAGTTGGTGCGTTTAATATAGACAATCAAGAAACTTTGATAGCTATTTGTCGTGCTGCTCAAAAGCTTAAATCTCCAGTGCTAGTAGAAGTAAGCCAGGGTGAAGTAAAAGCTCTGGGGCTTGAAAACATTCGTGACATGGTAGACAACTACAAAGACGAATATGGCATAGAAATGTACGTAAATCTCGACCATAGCCCTACGGTTGATGATTGTAAGCGCGCAATTGATGCTGGTTTTGAGTTTATACATATAGATATATCTCAGGCGAATCGTGATGCTAGCTACGACGAGATTGTAGCTAAAACCCGTGAAGTGGTGGAATATGCCAAATTTACCGGTGCTCTAGTAGAGAGCGAGCCTCACTATTTTGGGGGTTCGTCTAATGTGCATACCGAGAAGTTTGACTACGAAGAAATCAAGAAGACTTTTAGCACCCCTGAAGATTCTTTGAAGTTTATAGAAGATACCGGTATAGATACTTTTGCGGCTGCTATAGGCAATTTACATGGTAAATACCCTGTGCCTAAGAAACTAGACCTTGAGTTGCTGCAAGAAATTCGTGATGCCATAAAGTGTGGTA
>JAGQND010000056.1 GCA_020428265.1 Candidatus Saccharimonadota bacterium
AGCGTTTCTAGTAGAAGGGGACTCTCTAAGTGAGTCTTAAAAAGAAGGCCACGTCCGCCATCGCAAGTGCAATGGTTCTCGGAAGTTTGTTTGCAGCTCCTGCCGCAAATGCTTCCGGCAACCCCAGTAAGCTGGATCAGGGGGACCTGACTCAAGCTTGCCAGATGCAATATGGACCATACCATTTTGCAAATCTGTTTGGCACTACGGCTTACTCGTGGAAGTGCGTAGTTGTAGGTAGCACATCCAAGTGGGATATCAACGTCAACAACTACTGCATGACCATCTGGAGTGTATGGGCAATTGCCACCAACCCGAACGACCCGAACTCCTGGAAGTGTCAGGGCTACTAGGAGCACACACCTTGGCCGCCTAGCGGCGGCCAAGGTGTTCTTAATTCACACTCTGCTTTCAAAATTAAATTCTAAAAAACTCAAAAGTCACCCATATGGTGACTTTATTTATACTAAATCTAATATGGAGGCGCGTATGGGAGTCGAACCCATTTAAAAGGTTTTGCAGACCTCTACGTAACCGTTCCGTCAACGCGCCAGTCCCTTAATTATATCAGTTTTTGCAGATTATTTTAAACTTGCCAACACTGCAGTTATGTCATCGCGCTTGGACCTAAAATGCTCGGTATCAAGACTACGTTCGTATGCGGCGCGCACTAGCCCGCCCACAGCCTCGCCAGCTAGTACTACATACTCAATTTCTTCGGTAGTAAGATTATCGTGTACACCGTCGGTAGTCAGCAGCCACTTTTGGCCTGGCTGCACATCGTGCGTACTCACACGTGGTCGCGGTGGATGATCGCGACGACCCAATACTTGCGTCACAACATTGCGGTGTTTGTACAGGTACATCATGCGATCGCTTAGGCCGTTATATTGCACTACGTTGGCCAATATCTCTTGCGCCAACATAGCACCGGCACTGTCACTCGGGGCATAATTCGCTCCGTGATCAAGCGTTTTTTGGTCCAAATAAGCACCCGACAAACGATAAGCGCGGCTATCGCCCGCATGCGCAATTGCTATGTACGGCTGACCACTTGGTGTTTCATAAAACTTAGCCACAACAGCCGTAGTTTCGCCGTTTAGACCCTGTTCCAATATAGATTCGTGAGCCGCCATAAGTGCCGATTTAACAGCATGCTTGCCTAAGTCATAAGGCTGTCTAAAACTCTCACTACTCAAATAATCCTCGGCCGTACTAGCTGCTATGCGCGCCGCCTCTGCAGAGTTTTTAATACTACCTACGCCATCAAAAATACCAAAAGACCGTGACTTGGCATCTATAAAATAAGCATCGGCATTAGTATCTGTAGTTTTGCCAATTGTAGCGGCGTCAAAATCTAAATAATCTGTTTCATCATGTTCAACAGGAATATTTAGTCGTGCGTGACGGCTTTCCATAATTTCTATTATACACTATTTTGCAATAAAATGCAATATACACAAGCTAAATGCCTGCTCAATATAAATATACTTTACATTGTATAGCAATACGACTATACTTAAATACGAACTATAAAACAGGAGGTAAAATGACAAAAATAGCTATAATAACAGGCAGTTCTCGCACCGGACGAGTAACTGACCGCGTATCAAAATGGGTAGCAAATAACGCCAAGCAATTCGCCGACGCTACCATACTAGACCTACAGGACTACCCTATACCGTTTCTAGACGAAGCAGTAAGTCCTAGGTTTAACCCAAACCGCACACCAGACGAGGCAACAGCTAAGTGGCTAAAAGACCTAGCCGACTACGACGCCTATGTAATAGTCACCCCAGAGTACAATCGCTCTATGCCGGGCGTGCTCAAAAACGCCGTCGACGTGATTGGACACGAGCTCGACGATAAGCCGGTAGCTCTCATTGGCCACGGCAGCACCGGTGGCGCGCAAGCCGTAGCTACACTTCGCCTGGCGCTTCCGGGTATCGGCGCAGTCGCCCTGCCGCAAGCGGTATTTCTTACCCAGCCAGTAGCCGATATCATAGACGAAGACGGCAACCTAAGTGACGAGCTAAAAAAGCAAACATTTGGACCAGAAACAAACCTAGAGATGCAACTGCAAACACTCGTACGCTACGCAAAAGCACTCAAAAATCTATAGTCTAAGCTTTGGGCTGTACAGCCAAAATCTTCTTGGCAAGTTTAACCGTCTCGCTCAGCGAGACGGCTTCATTTTGGTGGCCACGGACAATACTTAGTTTCACCCAACGGCGGCCATCTAGCACATTTAGCTGGCTATTTGCTGTCACGTAGTAGGCTTCCTGCCCTACGCCGTCTACATTTTCTACCTCGTTATTAGCGCGGTACGCAGCAAAGTCATTGCTATTTTGCAGCAATCCAGCATCGCGCACAGCCGAGCGCACCGACATAGTTATCAGCTTTTTAGCCTCATCGTCTTTATTATCATCGGCGTAATTACAGCCACTTATCACAGTATCTTTGTCAGGCATTAGCTTTTTATTCTCAATATTCGTCACTTTGTCACCCAACACATCCATAGCAACTTCTGGCGTTAACACATCGCAGGCAACGGTAGGCTGGTAAGTGTAGTGCGGCGTATTGTCGTACACAAAAAGCGCCACCAAAAACACAACTACTACGCTCACAAACGCGCCCTGTGCCACGCGTGATTTGTTCTTTACTATGAATTCTCGAATCTCAGTTAGATATTTCTGCATACCCTAAGTATAGCAAATGTCTTTTGCGGCCACCTAAGGCGCTTAAGCAATTTCGTGCAAGTCTATCAATTTATCAGCCGGACCTACAGCTTCTACGGTACCAGTAACATGTATAAATTCCGGAGAAAGTGATGCCAAATCTACAATTTCATCTATAGCTTCACGTATATCTTCAGGCTCTGTTTCTTTTATCTGCTCATAGTCATCGGCAATTTCACGTATAGCATAGTAGCCGTTCAGTGCGTCGAGCACACGCAGCGAACGCGCTCCAATCATAGGAACCTGGCGAGCTAGCGAATATTTTTCTACGGCAATTTGACCCCTCAAGTCAATATCTTTATATGACTCGCTACCCATCAAAAATGTCTCACGCATTATACGTATTGCCTTCTCTACGTGTTTGTCGTCTACACTAGTGCTCGCTACGTAACCCCAAGCATTGGGGTGATTGCTATCATCTGCGCTCAGACTCGCACCGTACGATATACCACGTTTGGTACGCAAGTCATTAAACAAATTCTCGGTCATAGCTTGCTCGGCCAGCCTATACACCAGCCTGTCGGCATTGTACTTTCTGCGAAACTCAGCCGTCATCGGGAACCCTACACTCACATTTGCACTGTACGAGTTGTCATCTATAGTGCCAGTGCGGCGGCCACCGCGCGCAATTCTAGGTTTACGCGGTTCTTTTAGTTTACTGGTATTATCACTATCGGTATCAAAATACCTTTCGGCCACACCTACTACTTCGTCGAGCGTAGCTGCACCCGCTACAACTAGCGACATTCGCCCTATTTTATAGCAACGTTCAAAAATATCATGCATTTGATCGGCTGTGAAATCAAGCTTGCCATGATGACCGCCTATGTCGCGACCATACGGCAAGCCAAACATGCTGTACCATAGAGCCATTTCATGCATGGCATCGGTGTTGTCCCAGCCTTCGGCTATCTCACGACGTATCGCCTTCATTTCGTGGTCAAACTTTTTGACCGGGAACTGCGGATACTGCAAAACCTCACTCAAATACACCAAAGATGGCTCTATATCTATACCGCTACCATCGTAAACAGTACTCGTATAGTTAGTATGCGCGTTAATATCTACACCGTGCAGTTTTGTATACCTCACCATTGCAGTGTCTGTTTTAAACTTTTTGGTCTGCAAAAACACCGAGTGTTCAAACACATGAGCCACGCCCTCTTCACCGGGAGCCTCATGTACACTTCCATACGGTACATGTACATTTATTTCATTTACAAGCGCGCCGTCAATGTGGTCTACGTATATAGACATGCCATTTTGCAATTTGGCTTTTTCGACGGTCATTATTACGTATTATATCACACTTTACTGCAAAATGCAATTGGAACATGTCTATTTAACTTTTCACCAAAACATTATATAGTATAGCCATGGGTCACAATCACGACCATTCCCACGGGAGCGGTCACCTTGGATTAGGCCTAGTTCTTAACTCGGCCTACACTGTAATCGAGTTCGTCGCTGGCGCACTCACCGGTAGCGTGGCACTCATGTCCGACGCTGCGCACAACCTTACCGACGTGCTCACCCTAGGTACTTCTTACTGGGCCGACAAAATCGCCCGCAAGAACCCCACCGAGCGCAAAACGTACGGTTATGGGCGTGCAACTATTATTGCTGCACTAGCCAACGCCTCCGTTATGATAGCGGTTTCGGCGGCTATCATCGTAGGCGCTGTCATGCGCATGCTCAACCCCGAGCCAGTCGAAGGCGGCACTGTAGCTCTTGTAGCACTCGGTGGCATAGCAGTCAACGGCTTCATAGCCTACTTGCTGTCGCGCAGAAAGCAAGACCTCAACATCAAGAGTGCCTATATCGACATGCTGTTTGACACTGTGTCGTCAGTTGGTGCTGTTGTGTCCGGCGTGGTGATTTACTTCACGCACGTGTACTGGATAGATAGCGCCGTGGGTATAGCTATAGCATGTTTGCTGGCCTACAACGCAGTCAAAATCCTACTCGAAGCAGGACACATACTGTACGACGGCACACCAAGCGACGTTGATTTCCAGAAAGTCAAACGAGCCATAATGTCTGTAGATCACGTGCTAAACGTCCACGATCTACACATTCGTTCGATTCGTTCTGGGTACAACTCGCTGAGTTGCCACGTGGTAGTGCCGGATTCGCTATCGCTACCACAAGCTAACGACATTCGCAAATCCGTGAGCGACCTGCTCGAATCATCGTGCAGCATTCAGCACTCCACCATCCAGACCGAGCCCACAGTGTGCACGGTCTCGCACCTCCCCCGTCACTAGTTGG
>JAGQND010000057.1 GCA_020428265.1 Candidatus Saccharimonadota bacterium
TAATAAACAAGGAGTCACATGAACGAAAGACTACATAAAATAGGAACAAATTTAATACCGGCCGTGGCATATGGCGATGCGGCGGGCTTGGCTGTAGAGACAAAAAGTTGGCGCTATATAGAGCAGAAATATGGCACGATAGATAAATTGGTATATCCGCAGGATAACATATATTTTGAGGGTGTCTGGCCTACAGGCACGACTAGCGATGACACTAGACTTACGGTAGCTGTAACGAATGCGCTGCTAAGGGCTAAAGGTTTTGACCTGGATATACTCGCCAAGGAGCATATAGATGCGTATAACGAAACACCAAAAGTTGTAAAACCGAGTGGGCGAGTAGTAGTGCTAGGCTGGGGCGGCTCGACGACAAATAGTATAGAACGAATTATAAATAATGAAAAAACGCCATACGAATCAGGTGAAATGGGCGGTAGCGGCAATGGCATATTGATGAAAATGCCAACTCTTGCTTACTGGCAGTCTGCTCGCGAAACTAGCCAAGACAAGCGATATAAACAGTATGATTTGCTGACTTCTATGACGCACGATAGCGATGTGGCGCGCATAACTACACGTGTGCACGGCGATATGCTGCATGGACTACTGACTGGTGAATTGAGTAGAAAATCTATTGGCCGCGCGGCTTATCAATCGGCTATTTACCACGAAAGTATTTTTGGCACGACGACAGATGTTACATCGGCACTGCAGCTTTTGAACACGCTCGATAGCCCAGCGCCGCAGGACGTCAAGAATCTATATATCGATAGGGCCAATGATGCGACCGACAGAAAGTTTGGTTTTAGTTATAGTTTTTATGCTCCAGAAACTCTGCTGGTTGCGTATAGCGCGCTGGTGCATGGCGATGGAGATTTTGATAAGACTGTATACACGGCGGTAAATTTGGGAGGCGATGCCGATAGCACGGCATCGATTGCTGGTAGTATGGCAGTTTGCGCGTCAGACGGCGAGATTGTTTTTCCGAGTGATATAGACAAAGTTCAAGATATTGATAAACTACGTCAGCTATCTATTAGACTGGCAGACATAGCTTTGAGTACGAGCTAATTACTGTAATTTACTATATAATGTTTATATGATTGCAATACGTGCAAATGGCCTGAGGGTACAAAAAAATAAACATGTAATTTTAAATAGCATTGACCTGAATATTGCTAAAGGTCGTTTAGTCGGGCTGATTGGTCCGAGCGGTTCGGGTAAGACAACACTGATGCGCAGTATTGTTGGTGTGCAGCAGTATGATGGTAAGTTGCAGGTTTTAGGGCAAGAGGCGGGTAGTTCGAAACTGCGAATCAAGATAGGCTACGTTAGTCAGTCGCCGGCGCTATACGGTGATATTTCGGTGCGCGAAAATTTAAAATATTTTGCTACTGTTTTGAGAGCTAATGATAGACAGGTAGATACAGTCATAAGTTCGGTTGAGCTAGATAAATTTGAAGATGCTATAGTTGATACACTTTCGGGTGGGCAACGAGCTAGGGTGAATTTGGCAGTTGCTTTGCTTGGTGGCCCAGATTTGTTGGTACTAGACGAGCCGACAGTCGGGCTAGACCCGATACTGCGCAACAATTTATGGAAGCTATTTCATAAACTAGCGAGTGACGGCAAGACTTTGATTATATCGAGCCATGTTATGGACGAGGCCGACCGTTGCGATGATGTAGTGCTACTACGAGATGGCGAAATACTGTGGAACGATACGCGCAAAAAACTACTTGGGCATACCGATACTGAATCGGTTGGTGATGCATTTGTCGCGATAATTTCGGAGGCTAAAAATGTATAGCTTGAAAGTTAGTTTTGCGACGGCGCGTAGAATTTTGACGCAACTCCGCCATGATCCTAGAACGGTTGCGCTGATATTTGTAGTGCCGTGTGTATTGTTGGGTTTACTAAGGTGGCTATACGAGGACAATATGGTCGTATTTAACCAAATAGCCCCGGCGCTGCTAGGAATATTTCCGTTTGTCATAATGTTTATTGTTACGAGTATCACTACGCTACGTGAGCGCACTAGCGGAACTATGGAACGCTTGATGACAACGCCGATGCCGAAGTTTAGTTTGGTACTAGGCTATATGTTGGCCTTTGGTCTACTGGCTATAATTCAGGCCCTACTGGCTGGGTCGTTGCTATTATTCGGCTTAGGTCTTGATGTTCAGGGCTCGCCGGTATTTTTGCTTGTTATGGCACTTGCTGACTCCTTGCTAGGTACAGCGCTTGGGATATTTGTGAGTGCTTTTGCGCGTACGGAATTTCAGGCGGTGCAGTTTATGCCAGCACTTATTTTCCCGCAAGTTTTGATAGGTGGATTGTTATTGCCGCTCGATCAAATGCCGCACGTACTTGAAATTGCAGCGTATTGCTTGCCATTAACCTATGCTATAGACGCACTTAATGAAGTTGTTAAGTTCGAAGGTGTAACTGCCCATGGCTGGCGAGATTTGATAGTAGTATTAACATTTATGATTGGCGCAGTAATATTAGCTTCGCTAACACTTAGAAGGCGAACGAAATAATGAAGCGAAAAATTAAAAAAACTGGCGTAGGTTTTATAGGTGGAGTGGTGCTGGTGGCTGGCATAATTATGATACCGTATCCCGGCCCGGGCTGGGTAACTGTGTTTTTGGGATTGGGAATACTGTCGACAGAATTTGAGTGGGCGGCAGATGCACTAAAGTATGCTAAGGGTAAATACGATGCCTGGGAGTCATGGATGAAACGCCAAAGCAAAGCAGTCAAAAGCTTTTTTTGGCTCTTGACTGCTGCTGTGGTGATAGTGACAATTTGGCTTTTGAATGGATACGGAATCTTAAACCATTTACTTGGCCTCGGTTGGAATTGGCTAGATTCTCCGCTACCGATATTTAACTAAGCTGCTAGCACTAGGCCTGCGCGCCGTACAGCTTCTTTGGCTAGGCTAGCGTAGTTTTGTACGTAGTCTTCGGGGCCGGTGTGTTTACCCTCGTTGTCACTAAGTTTTACGGTAGGCTCGCCGTTCACGTGAGTGGCTTTCATGACCATGTTGTTGGCTTTGAGCCCCAGGTCGTTCATGAGCGATGTACCCCAGCCGAATACTACATTTATGCGACCGTTGAAATACTCGTATAGTTCTACGATTTTGTCGATATCTAGGCCGTCGCTAAACACGATAGTTTTGGTGCTAGGGTCTATGTTGTTTTGCGTGTAGAATTCTATAGCGCGCTCGCCGAATTCGATAGGGTCGCCAGAGTCATGTCGTAAGCCGCTCCATTTTTCGGCTTGTTCTGGCGTGAAGTCGGCCCAGAAAAATTCGCTAGTAAATGTATCGGTGAGGGCGGTCGATAGGTCGCCATCATATACTTCGTCCCAGTTTTGCAGCATTTCGTTGTGGCCATTTAGTGGGTTGTCGCCACGAGCGCCAGCTAGTCCGGCGTATACCATAGGCATTTCATGGGCAAATGTACCAATTGGTGCTAGGTTATATTCGTACGCAAACCAAGGGTTGGATGTGCCTATGAATTGTTCCGGGAGCTCATTTGCCAAGCGATTAACTACGTGCTCGTGCCACTCACGGCTAAAGCGACGGCGGGTGCCAAAGTCGGCAAATTTAATGCCAGGGTGAGCGCGTAATTTTTCTATTTTATCAGTAAGACGTTGGTTGCCTTCGGCATATAAATCGTCTAGTGAAAGTCCACGCTCGGCTGCCATGTTTTTGTAGTGAATTTGGTTTATTTCACTCATTATCACGGTTTCCCAGAATGTCACGTTGAGCCATTTACCAGTTGAGTTAATGTCTAAATCGTTAGTTTCAGGATTGATGTTTACATTTACCTCGGGTAGCTCTAGGTCGGCAAGTGCATCTAGGTAATCTTCGCTAAATCGTGCACCGTCATCACTCGCCATAAGTCCTGCGTAGTAGGCAATTTCTTCGCCGGTGAATCCGACCGCGCGGATTTCTTCAAGCCGATTTTGTAGCTCGTCTACGGGTACGTATTCGCTGAGTTTGTTTACCTTGTCGCGGTTTTTGAAAGTAAATGTAACGATGTCATCGGGGTGGTATTCGTGTATCACCTGACCCATGGTTAGCTTGTAGTAGTCTAGGTCGGCGCTTAGCGGGTATTTGTTGTGGTTCATAGCAAACCTCCTGTAATTATGAAGTCGGTCGTTACAAGTTCTGCGCCTGCAGCTTGCATTTCAGCTAGAGCTTTTTGGCTATCACCTGGCTGCAAATCTACACCGCGCATAGCGTCGGTCAGGGCATACACATCTACGATACCTTGACGCGCTGCGGCTATTTTGCGGGCTAGTTCAGCGGCATCTAGTACTGTTGCTCGTACGCAGTAGTCGGTAGCTAGGCCACCTATGAGTACTGCAACGCGCTCGCGTGTGGTTCGTGGTGTTATGATTTGCTCTATGGTTTCGCCATTTGGTCCGCGACCGTCAAAGCCACTGTAGCCATCGGTTTGGCCAGTGCCTTTGTCTAGTATGATTGTGTTTGCGTCTATTCTGAGTGCGTCGTCGAATGCTGCACCTTTGGTATCGGCTACGCAGTGTACTGGCCATTTGTCAAAGTGTGGTGTGTTGGCAGGGTGCCAGTCGCGAGTAGCTACTACCGTGCCATCAAAATCACGAGTTAGGTCCATGATGCGATTGAGTGGGGTAGTGACTTCGTTGCCATTTGTTACGGCTAGTGAGCCGCCGGGCAAAAAATCGTTTTGTACGTCGACAGCTATAGTTACTATGCGGTCTGGGTGAGTGTAGTTTGTAGTTCGTTCCATATTAGTTACTCCTTTATAAGTGTATTTATGACACTTTCTA
>JAGQND010000058.1 GCA_020428265.1 Candidatus Saccharimonadota bacterium
AATCCTTAACAAGCATACCAGCGGCCACCGCGACCCTAAGGCCGGGCAAATTCTTAACAGAGTTCACCCAGGTATCATCAACGGTGCCAGATTGAGAAGATGAAGCAACTACGGGTGTTGCTATTTGATCGGCAAATATAGCCCTGAGTGCCACATAGTGCTCATAACGTTGATTTACTTCATAATAAAGTTTATTGTCCGAATTATCAGAGGTTATTATACCTATACTAAGCATATTAGAAAGCTCGCGGCGTACAGAGTTAATCTGTTCGTCTACTAGTCGAGTAATTTCACGCACGTAATAAGGAGTCCCTGGGTTATTCAGAAACAGATGGAGTAATTTTACCCTCGTCTTTGAGCCAAATAATTTATCTATCACCTTGTTACACTTATCCTCTTTTGATTATTTTATCATATAGGCGGCAATATCATCTATAATTCGTGATTTTGCCTCTGTTATGTCACACCACTTGATGTATTTATTTCTACGAAACCAAGTGTTCTGCTTCTTCACTAACTTCATGTCTGACTTCAGCACACGTTGCTTTAGCTCATCTAGCGATATAGCCCCGTCCATATAATCTATGCATGGCCTGTAGACACTGCCTGTGTATATATTCATATTCTTACCGTATTTAGCTATCAACTTAGATGTCTCATCTACAACATTCTGCTTCAACATTTCGTCAAATCTATCTGCAATTCTTTGTTTAATTATTTCTGATTCAAATCTTAGTCCATACATAAATATGTTGTCTTTTATACTACCTTGTCTCTTATTATTCACGCCTTTTTGTTCAATGGCGCGTATAAGATAGCGTTTGTTTTTATTATTTTCCGGCAACTCTATGTTGTGTGATATACAATATTTTTGCAAAGATTCTACGTCTAATTTATCTAGTTCACTGCGTAGCTTAGGGTCTACATTACCACCAAACTCATAATCGTACACAACAGCATCAATATATAGCCCACTACCACCAACAAGTATCGGCACCTTACCGCGAGACGTAATATCTTTTATTTTGGCATCGGCAAACTCTTTAAAATCGGCGACAGTAAAATGCTCGCCCGGCTCTACTATATCTATGCCCCAGTGGGTAATACCCCTCATGTCATCAATACTAGGCTTAGCTGTACCGATATCCATACCCTTATATATAGCCCTGCTATCAGCGGATATAACTTCACCACCCAGTTCCAAAGCAACCTCGACAGCAAGAGAAGTTTTACCGCTCGCGGTGGGTCCAACTATCACGACTAAAAGTTCGGTTGCCATCGTAAGTCCTTAAAATCATCAACAATATAATCAGTACAACTAATACCCTCTTGCGCCAATAGTTGCGCCTGCACCTCCATACCACCAGGAAACCCCCGAGCCAAGCCACCAAACCTATTAACTAGTCTATGCCAAGGCAATGAGGCGTCTCCGTAATGTGCAATACCGCCTACAATACGGCTAGCATAAGGGTGGCCAGCAAGAGCAGCTATGTCACCATATGTAATCACTCTACCATAAGGTATGGTGGCCATAATTTTCTCAACATCCTGTCTAAATTTACCGTCTGGCAATTTTACTCACCTCACGCCTAACATCTAGCCAGTTCAGGCAGCGAACAATCCCAGAAGGTAGAGACTCTACTCTATTCCATGGTTTATCCATCAATAGCGCAACAGTATCAGGACTCTCCTCGATACAAGCGTAGCAATGGACTAAGGCGTCATCAATAATGACATCAACCCCAGATTCCCGGCATACCTGCCCCTTAGAGACGGGGTTGTCACTAAAGTGACTGGTTAATATGACATCTTCAAACACACCAGAAAAATGAGTATCTACCATAGAATCCGTAACGGGGCGCATAAACTCCATCCTGCCCGTCACAATAATTCCTCGATGTACCTTTGACAACGCCCTAATAGCCCGCTTCGCCTCTGGATACGGGTTAATTAGGTCAGCTTGTCCTTCACCGGCAAGATATTCATTTATGCGACTACTGGCTATCTTGATATCACTCACACCCCAAGATTCAGCATCACCATAAAAATTCTCTAAGCCTATGCGTGGCTCGTAAACACTGTTGTAATATTCAACTGCCTTTTCGGCCATCGGCACTATACAATCATCAACATCATATGCTATTAGTAGTTTCTCTGGCATTTATATCCTCCAAGAACCCCACCAAATCCTCTAGTTTAACCTTTTCTTCACCACTCTGAGTCCTTACACTAACCTCTTGGCTCTCTTTATCCTTTGGACCTACAATCAGCTGTACTGGTATCTTCATACCTGTAGCGTCGCGTATTTTACGGCCAAGCGACTCGTTGCGATAATCTACAGTATAGCGCAATTCATTATATTTAATAGGTGTCATCAATACCGTACCACTCAGCACTTCTTCAATTTCGGCCACATAGTCAACCACAGTGTCATTTATAGTCAGTATTCGTACTTGCTCTGGCGCCGCCCATACTGGGAACCAGCCAGCAGTATGTTCTATAAATACGCTCATAAACCTCTCAATAGACCCTAGTAGCGCACAGTGAACCATAATGGGACGCTGCTTTTCACCATTTTCATCAGTATACTCTAGCCCAAAACGCTCCGGCTGTGCGTAATCTAGCTGTACAGTAGCCAGCTGCCACTTACGCCCCAGGGCATCTGTGGCCATAAAGTCCATCTTAGGACCGTATATAGCCGCCTCACCAATCCCAATCTCGTACTCTAGGTCAAACTGATCAGCAAGCTTATGAATTGCGCCTTCGGCACTAGACCACATTTCACGAGAGCCTAAATAGCTATCTGTGTCATCGCGAAAAGATAGCCTCAATGACAATTTCATACCGAGTAGCTTGTATAAATCCTGCGCACTCTCTATAAGCTCCGAAAATATACCCTCTACTTGATCATTCGTACAAAATACATGCGAGTCATCTTGAGTTATAGCGCGCACACGGCTTAAGCCACCTAATTCGCCACTTTTTTCGTCACGATATACAGGCGTAGTCTCCATGAACTTAAGTGGCAAATCCCGATAGCTACGAGGTGACCCTGCGTATATCTGAGTGTGGTGAGGGCAGTTTACAGGCTTAAGAGCTAGCTCATCACCAGACTCCATAGAAGTAAACCTGAGTAACTCAGGAAACTTCTCAAAGTGCCCAGACACCTTATATGTGTCTAGTTTTGCTATAGACGGTATCCAGACGCGCTGGTAACCATTCTTATGCCTATAACTTTGCGCTAAGTCGTTTAGCTTATCACGAAGTATAGTTCCCCGTGGAGTGAACAGAGGTAGACCAGCACCAATTAGAGTAGATGTTGTAAATAAGTCTAATTCTTTACCAAGCTTCCTATGGTCGCGAAGGCGTGCCTGCTCAAGGTTTTCTAAATATTGGTCCAACTCTTCCTGTGTTGTAAATGCTACTCCATAGAGACGTTGCATCTGAGGATTCTTCTCATTACCCCGCCAATACGCACCAGCCACGCGCATAAGCTTAAAGGCACCAGCTTTTGATGTATTTTCTACATGTGGACCCCTACAGAGATCTGTAAAATCACCATTTGTATAAAAAGACACTTCATCCAGCGCAGCATCTCCGGTTGCTATAGTGCCCATTTCGTCAGCACTCAAATCATTCGCCACTGTAGTACCACTACGCTTAAGGTCATTTAACAGCTCTTCTTTATACGGTTGCTTGCCCTCTTTAGCCCACTTTATAGCGTCATCCACAGGCTTGGTAGACCTCTCAAAGTCTTGTTTTTCAGCTATTATACGACGCATCGTCTTCTCAATTTTAGGGAAATTCTGTTCGCTAATCTTAGTATCGCCAAGGTCTATGTCGTAGTAAAAACCATTCTCCACCACTGGCCCTACGCCAAACTTAGCCTCTGGCCACAAGCGCTTCACGGCAGCAGCGGTAATATGCGCCAAGCTGTGTCTCATAGCATGTAGTTGATCTGTATCGCTCATATATAAAATCTCCTTTAAAATATAAAAAACATACGATTCATTAAGTATTTATACCTAATTCGTATGTCTCGGGCCTACTGTTATGAATAGCGGGCGGTTCCACCGGACTTTTACTTGTGATGCAGTGTTACGCACACTCCAACGCCTGGCGAAGCTCTACGGGCGGTTAAACCGTGTCATTGCTTATAGATATAATAATATTTTACCCTAATGTTTGCAACCCCTATGTATATCTGATAACATATCTAAGTACATGGGCGATTAGCTCAGTTGGCTAGAGCGTCTCATTGACGTTGAGAAGGTCGGGGATTCGAATTCCTCATCGCCCACCATAAAAGAAGTCCCTCACATGAGGGTCTTTTTTTATTCCACACATCCACAGAGGTTATCCACATATTTATTTGCCCTATTTTAAATATTTTATTCGCACCATGATATATAGCGCCGCATAGTGTTCCATTGACATTTTATTACGTTTATGCTAATATGAATACATGGCAAAGAATACAGACAAACAGGCCAACAACAAACAAACCGACAATAATCACTCCACTCTATCGGACTTTCACCTATCGTTTGAGTTAGATAAGACGTGGTCTGACGCCAAAAAGAATAGCAAAGAACGTACTTCTATATACTAGAAACGCGCTCGTGTAGTTACCCTATTTTTTGGTAGGTTTTTTGTCGTTTATTGTTGCTTTGTCTGTTACGTCAAACTTATCAAAGTATTTACCTAAGAATAGTGCCGTTTGGGACGTGAACGAAGACAGAGATGAATACACAACAGCCGTAATAGGCATAAGAAGCC
>JAGQND010000059.1 GCA_020428265.1 Candidatus Saccharimonadota bacterium
CAAACTATACAGGCAGTAAATACAATATTTGGTGCTATACAGCAGCAGACTACTTGCTCTACTTGTAGGGGGCGCGGCAAGGTACCCGAAAAGGTGTGTACAGTGTGTGGTGGCAAGGGTACCGAACGTGGCAAAGAAGACCTAAAGGTAAAAATACCTGCCGGCATAGATGACGGTGCAACTATACGCCTGCGTGAGCGCGGCGAAGCTATAGGTGGTGGTGCCAGGGGTGACCTATATGTAAATATTCGCGTAAAAGCTCACAAAAAGTTCACCCGTGAAGCTGACATAATTCTGTCGGAAGAGCATGTAAGTATGGTAGATGCGGCACTAGGTACAGAGATAGATGTAGAAACCGTAGACGGCATGGTGCGCATGAAAGTACCCGCAGGTACGCAGAGCGGTACCGACTTTAAGCTAAGTAATCATGGTGTGCCACACCTGCGCACTACGGCGCGTGGTCCGCATATCGTAACAGTGGTGGTAGACACCCCAACTAAGCTAACTAAGAAGCAAAAAGAGCTACTGGAGAGTTTTAAAGGCGCTAAAAAACGCGGATTGTTTAGCTAGCTCAAGCGCATGTACTACATAATTGACATTTAAGCTTATTGAGTATATAGTACTACTGTTAGGGTAGCCAACTTTGAGTAGAGAGGGGACTAACATGGAGACCAGTAGCATTGTGATTTTCACCGTTCTGGTGATTCTCAGCGCTGGATTCATATGGCTGTTTCCTGTACTGGTGGCGATTGCGCTGCTGGGGCTGCTGTGGGGTACCGTGGTGCTGTCGGTTTGGTTTTCGAACAGGACCGACAAGAAGTACATGTCGAAGGTCGGCGAGAAGGCGAGCGATGATGCCCGCCGCTTGACCCGCGACGTGTCGCACTACACCCACGAACAGCTAAGCGACGATGAGCGCACTGCCAAGTTGCTGAAGGAAATCGGCGGCCTGTAGCAAGGCCACGGGGACTAAACCTCCCCGTGGCCTCTTAAATTTGCCAAAAAATATAAAACATGCTTAAGTTTATAAAATTAAAAAATAGACTTGAAAAAATTACTAAACTATGATATAGTAAAAGAGTGATGTGGGACACAATAAAAACATCTACGATCGGGGTAGGTTTACTACGCCGATTTATTCTTGCGTCTATGGCCGCCGTAATGACGGTTCTGTTTACGCTGTCTGTTTTTGTGTCCACTACTTATGCGGCGCCGCTGGGCGACACCGTAACTCTAGACGGCAAAAATTATAGCCAAAAGGAGCTAACCCTACCGGGCACCGACGCAAACTCCAAGGTGTATACTACCCAGGAGCAAACTACAGAGTGTCCACGTACCGAAAACGTGATAATTGCCAGTGGTGAAGCCGGCGACGACGGCACGGCAAAAGCTAAACAAGTGAGCTACACGGTAGACTGTAATGGCAATTACTCTAACCCGCAAAGCCCTAAAGATGTAACCGTCACGGCCGCCGCAACCGAGAATACTGATGGCCAGGACCCCAAAGAACAGACTTCTTGTGCCGTAAAAGGTATAGGCTGGATAGTTTGTAGCGTGTCGCGCTTTATGGCAGATAGTATGGACCGAGTTTATGGCTGGGTAGCGGACTTTTTGACAGTAAAACCCCTGGCAACCGACCAAGAAAGCCCACTCTACAAAGCCTGGGTGATAGTGCGTGGCATAGCCAACGCGGCGTTTATAATAGCGTTTTTGATAATTATTTACTCGCACCTGACGAGCTTTGGTGTAAGCAACTACGATATCAAAAAAATGGTGCCACGCCTGATAATTGCGGCGTTTCTAGTGAACGTATCGTACTACATATGCGCTATAGGTGTAGACGTAAGCAATATTCTGGGCGATAGCATAGCCAAGGCACTTACAGATATACGCAATGGCCTGCCGTCGCCAACACCGCAAGGAGATTTGTTCAACAAGGGCGGTTCGGGTGCGGTATGGGCAACCATAACGGCGTTTGTGTTGAGCGGCGGTACCATAGGTGCACTCGGCTTTACGGGTGCGGCGGTTGGCGGCTCTATAGCAGCGCTAGCAACACTACTTTTCCCTGTACTTATAGGTGCAGTGCTAAGCGCGCTCATAGCCCTAGCGGTGCTAGCGGCTAGGCAGGCACTCATCACGGTGCTAGTGGTGCTTTCACCTCTGGCGTTTGTGGCTTTTCTGCTACCAAATACCGAAAAACAGTTTGACCGCTGGAAGAGCTTATTTATGACCATGCTTATGGTGTTTCCTATGTTTTCACTACTGTTTGGCGGCTCGCAGTTGGCATCATATATAATTATCCAGAATACAGATAAAATCAGCGTGGTGATACTCGGCCTACTAGTACAGGCTGCACCGCTAGCTATCACGCCATTCTTACTGCAATTTAGCGGCTCGCTAGTGGGCAAGATGGCTGGTATGCTGAACGACCCCAAGAAGGGCTTGGTGGATCGCTCGCGCAACTGGAGCAAAGACCGTGCCGAAACACTGGCAAAGCGCAAAATGGCTCTCGGCGAAAACCGCCGACCATATACACCGTCGGGCTTGGCTTATCGCCGTTCGCGCAATCGTCGCCACAAAGAGAATACAAAGAAGCTTTACGATTCACAGCTAGAGGCAGCGTATGCCAATGATGGCAAGATACGACAGCAAATGCTGCAGTCTAAAACAGCAGATTTCCGCAAGAGCGTGGGTGAGAGCTTAACAGAACAGAACTTTGAAACTGTCAAACATCATTCACGAGCTATGAACCAGATGAGTGGTACGCAGCGCTTGGCGCAAATGCAAGTTAAGCAAATGCATGCTGCCGATGATGCGCGCTGGGAAGAAGCTGTGGCGAATCCAGATAAGAACTTGATGCACAACAATCCGTATGCACAATTTTCTGTGGCGGCAAATGGTTTGTACCGAGAGCAGCGTATTGCCGATAGCAATGCAGCTCAGGCTAGGGCCGAGCAGAGTAGTAACTACGCTGTAGAGTTGGCAGATGAAACCAGCGTGGCTCTGCAGATACGTGCTGGTGGTATAGGCAAGAATGGTGCGACTAAGGTTAAGTCTGCGGCATTCTCTGAGATGGTTGAAGAGGGCATGAAGAACGTTAAAGCTATACAGAATGCATCGCCTGCTAAATCTGGTGACATAGATGAACTAGCTAAGCTATACAGGCAAGCTGTGGCCGAAAAAGATGGCGATGCTTTGCGTGCGTACGCAGGCTTGCTAGCCGACTCTGGCAATCCTGGTATAGATCGCTTGCGTAGTGAAATCAAGCTTAGCCATAGCGCTATTGAATCTGGTGGCATGCAAGATTCGTTCATGTACTACTTGGCTAGCAACGCGGCTATCAAGGGCGGGGCTAAGGATATCTACGACTACGCTATTAACCCTATTGAGGTCAATGGCAAGAAGGTGTACCGTACAGTGGAAGCAGTTGGCTCAGACGCGGCTACCTGGACCGACGTGGCGGTTGCTAAGTTTGTGCAGCAGAGCAAGTCAACGCAAAATATTGCACTGGACGCCAAAGATGCATCTGGCAAGTATGTACTATCGTCAGCGTATGCGCTGCAGCTTAAGAAGTCTAATTACTGGCCTGATATTAAAGAAAGTATTCAGAAGCGTTTACAGCAGCGTATTGACGCAGACCCTCAGACGGCGGCGGCAGATACAGCAGCATTACCAGCTGGTGGCTTTAGCCCCCGTAGAAGCTAGGTAGTATAATAAGGACAAGGATTTTGCATGAGTAATTCCCAACCAATCATCTATGGATCATTTGAGTCGGTGCGTTTGCCGGAGTTTTCGGCCGGGTCGTACATAGCCAAGGTTGATACAGGGGCGTACTCAGGGGCGATACACTGTGCGTTTTTGCGCGAGCGTACCAGAAATGGCAATAAGGTGCTACACTTTAGACCGTTGGGGCTGGGCAAAAATTATGCAACCAAAAAATATAGCAAAAAATACGTTCGCAGCTCGAACGGTCACAGGGTTAAAAGATACGTCATAAAAACAACTATGGAAATAAGGGGTGAGTCGTACGATGTAAGCATAGGGCTGTCAGACAGACAGGACATGCAGTACGAGATACTCATAGGGCGGAAATTCCTGCGGGAACATGGCATACTAGTGGATGTACGCGAGAATTCCGACCTAGACAAAGATTTGGATAAAACATTAAACTTAGATAGCGATAACGGATAACAATATGAAAATAGCAATATTATCGAACGGACCAGGAAACTACTCTACCAAGCGATTGGTAGAGGTGGCACGTGAGCGCGGACACGAAGTAGACGTTATACGCTACAGCGAGTGCTATG
>JAGQND010000005.1 GCA_020428265.1 Candidatus Saccharimonadota bacterium
CTGCTACACCGGGTGCGCCTACTCCTACCCCTATAACTGTTACGCCATCTCCTATACAGGTCTCCGATAGCCAAGCATATCCACAAATCAACCCTACGCCTAGCGCAGTTGTACCTGTTACGCAGCCAGTTACAGTATCTATAACTCCAGAGAGCACTCCTAATACTCTACCTACACCCATAGATATGCCTACTCCATCAGCGCCAGCGCCTACACCAGTATCTGTAGTAGACGATTCTTCGCTAGACAGCAGTGCAAGCCTTGATTCTATCAAGCAAACAGCCCTGGGTGAGCTTCGTCCACTAGTAGACAAGCTAGAGGTATCACCAGAGGAAAAATTCGATACATACTTACTACTCATACGTAGTACAGATGACAAAAAACTAATAGGACCAGCCCACGAGGCGGCCAAAGCTATAGAAGACGAAACTCGTCGTGCTGAGGCTCTACTAAACATCATCAAAGAAATCGACTATCTATCTCGGCAAAATGAGTCGTAAGCTCGATTCACAATTACCGCGCACCTTCAACACAATCTAAAAATCCCCCTTACGGGGGAATTTTTAGTTATGCTATTTATTTCTTGCGACGCTTTAGTATACGTTTGTGCAAAGGTGCTTTCTTGGTTACATCACCCAAAGATGTGTAGTCGTTAGAAGCAGCGTGTCCTACGTGCACCATGCTCTCTTCTAGGTCACGGCGACTCTTTAGGTAGTAAACTATACCAAATGTCAGTGCACCTATACCCAGCAGACCAGCAGCTACTTCCACGGGGCCTGTGGTAGGTAGTGCTTCGGCACAATCACCCTTTACTGCTACAGATGCTTCGTCCTGCAGTGTACCGTTATTGGTTACGGCATACGCTTTGTTGGTAAGTATGCTACATGGTGCGGCGTTTACCTCAGCTAGGAACGTTAGAAACGCGTTAGACTGTGGGTTATAGTCGCCTATTATCATGGTGCCGTTACTTATTTCATCGCCTAGTACTTTGCCGTTTGGTGTACTAGTAGTGTATATCTTGGTAGAGCCAGGTACGTATGTTAGGCCGGCAGGCAATTCGTCTTTAAGCATAACGTTCTTCTGCTGAGTATCGCCAGTGTTTTCATAGGCAAGCCTATACTGAACCTTAGCACCCTTCTCTACAGTTACTTTTTTGTTCCAATCTTTAGTACCGTCTAGGCGTACGTTTTTGTTGAACGTAAAGTCTGGTTTAACAGCCTTGATACGGTATGTTATGTAGCCAGAATAATGGTCACAACCTGGCAATACACCGTCTAGGTTGTCAAAACCAAGTGGCTGACCAGTACTTGTAAACAGTGCTGTGTCGCTTAGAGTTTCGCCATCGTGCGGGCCGTAGCTCTGAAACTTCACAGTACCAGGCACTAAACGCAATGCCATGTCTGCCTTGTCGTTATTAGTAAAACGTATGTAGTCGTATACAACTTGCGGGTTGGCGTTGGTAGCCCCCACATATGCATTGGCCTCTACGTTTTTGGCACCAGCGCGTACAATTGCTGGCATTTCAGCACGAGTATACGCACCCTTAGCTACGCCCACGCCGCTTTCGTTAAAGTTACTTGCGGCGTTGTTGTGGAAGAATATCTTTACTTCGTATTCACCGCCCGCAGTAAGGTTTACACTATCACCGTAAGCCTGGCCAGACGATAGGTCTTTTATACGGTAGAAGTTTCGCTCATCGCCGTAAGCTGGGTCGTCGGTAATAGAGTTAAACGTTACATATGTAGCAGGATTAGCCTGGGTAAACGTAGTACGCTCTGGGCCGTATGCAAATACGATTACCGGTAGCACAAGTACGCTAAACACTAGTGCTGCGACATAACTTGCTGATTTTATAGACACTTTGTTTTTGATTGTTGAGTATATTTTACGCATATTTTTGTTTCCTTCAGTCACTTAAGTCCTATGGTGATGTCGTTATGCCAGATTGTGGCCCGCCTAAGTCGGCGTTACCCGTTGGTCCGCTAGTTATATCTGGGGTTGGCACGCCAGTATTCATACCAGCGCCAGTCTCTGCCTGTAGTGGAGTATTGAGGGTATCGTGAATAGGTGCACCTCCTGTAGTGGCTGGGGTATCCAAGAATTGCTGTACGGCATCTGGTACCTTAAGCTCACCCGAACCAAGTATATTTGGCGTGCCGTCATTGCGCTCCATACCCTTAACAGTGTTAGGAGTAGGCTCTGGCTCAGGCGTTGTGTCAGTAGGTGTATCAGGTGTATTATCCGGAGGAGTCGTACCTGGTGTGTCTGGTGTATTAGGGGTCTGCTCTGCCGGCGGAGTATGACGCTGAGGAGTAGTGTCGTAGTGCTGCGCCGGAGCCGCATTATGTGACTGTACAGGTGCTGCCTGATATACGGGCTCTGGACCTTGCATAGCCAACTGGTTACAGCCAGTTTCTACAAGTATAGTCTTGCCATTTGGCAGTTTCCACTCAACAGCCTCTACGTTGCTGTAACCCACCGATGGATCAACAAATGTTTCACCCGGCTTAGTACCGTATATAGATGTAGCGAGAGTATTGTTTGAACCTTCAGACAAATATCCGGGGCGAAGAGTAATTTTGTCGCCAAGATTACCGTCTTTAAGAGCCGTAAGCATTTGCTCAGTAACTTGCTTACGCAATGCTGGGTCGTTACGCAGAGTGTCTGCCCACGCGCTAACTTCTTGATTGTATTTTATGACAGCGGCATCACTATTTTGCAGCGTGCTCAAGTCTGGCATCTTAGGTGCACCAGGTATGTCCATTTGTGACGCCCAAGATGCTGTAATATTCGGGTTACCCCTAAACATTTCACTAAGATTATCTATAGCTCCCTGCTTATCCAGATTAGAAAGTGGGATATTACCAGGACTAAAGTCATTGGCGTGATGTAGCTTATCGGTCAACTTAGATACGTCTGGCGTATTAAAGTAATCATTGAAGTTCTCAGCGTTCGGAGCATCAGGGTGTTGATCTGGCGTTACGCCACCTCCACCGCCATGTTCGCCACCAAACACTTTCCATGCTACAAACCCAGTAGCTGCTGCTACGGCAACAGAGCCAGCTACAATAATAAGTGATTTACGTCGCTTGTTCTCACGGGCATCTACATATGCTTCTATGTCAGCCTGGCTTGCGCCCTCACCGGGATTATCTTCATGAAATTGCTGTATGTATTTTTCACGACGCTTAGCAGCTCTTTTTTGGCGCCATTCGGCGAATTTACCTAGCATTCGAGTTTGTGCTACATAGGCATTTGCACCAAATTTATTGAACTTAGAGTCATCTTGTAGTTCTTGGCGCACCATTTCGTCGTCGCCATCTGCATAATCGTCCTCGTCGTAATCATCGTCAGACTCTGGGCCATCGCTAGGCGCAGGCTGCGTGTCTGGACGTGCAATTTGTGGCGGACGCTGCTCGCCAGTTGCGGCAGGTGCTTGTGTAGGCGCAGCTTCGTCGATATTTACCCCAAACCCTCGAAGCAATTTTGCAGCCAAATCTGGATTTTTATCCAGTTTAGCACCTACACCACTTTTCATCATATCTGCAGCTATAAAATATAGCTTATCAGACTTATTTATGCGGTCTAACAGTTCTTTTGGTAGCTTAGCAGCCACAGTAGCACCAAAGGCCTCTACTGGGTCTATTTCTACTCGTTTTTCTTGCTCATGACTAGGCTCCGCAGAGTCCTGTTCATTAGTTATTTTGATTTCTTTTGTTTCTTCATCGTAAGGGCTTGGAGCTGTAAAGCGTCGTTCGCCGCCCGATGGAGCGCCTGATTCGTTCTTCATGGTTGGGGTATCCTAAGAAGTTAATTTAATGTTTATTTTAATGTTTTATATAGCGAGCGTAACACAAGCATTATGCCATGTCAACTAATTATTTGCAATATGCTACTGCTGCGACGTATTTTGAGAATCGTCAGAGTCAGCTGGCGTGTCTAGGCTGGGCTGCGATGAGTCGCCGCTAGGAGTAGCAGGTGCAGACGCATCTATATCGTCAAGCACAGAAGCGCTAGATGTTTCAGCTGGTGCATCTGTAGATGACAAACCTGCATCAGCAGGTGGCACCTCTGCCTCACCACTAGTAGTACTAGGTGGTGTATCTGGGTCGCCTAAGTTTGGTGCTGGCGCAATAGATGGTGCTTGAGCTGCAGGCTCCTCGACCTTTTTGCCAAACAACCTAGCAAAAAAGCCGGGTTTTTTAGGCTCTACAGGTGCAGCTGGAGCTGGCGTACTAGCAGCAGGAGTCTCAGTTGCAGGTGTTTCATTCGGGTTGGTATCTGGTGTGGGGGTGTTTGCTGGATCCATATTTTTCCTTGTATTACTTATATAAACAATAGCGTTATACTGACACGTTGTCAATAAAGATGTGAAGTATTACCAACTAAAAAGAGGCCCCCGAGGGAGCCTCTTTTGCGTATAGCTAGAATCCCATACCACCCGGCATACCGCCACCCATAGGTGTAGGCGCTTCCTTTTCTGGTATTTCTACCACTAGCGCACCCATAGTTGCCGCCGTAGATGCTATAGATACAGCATTCTGCACTGCCTCTTTAGTTACCTTTACAGGGTCTATCACACCCGACTTCTTTACGTCTATCAGCCCAGCTTCTGGGTTATTTACGTCTACACCCTGACCCGGCTTAGCAGCTTCTACTTGTGCCAGTAGAGCCTCGCTATTGAGCCCGGCATTAGCTGTGATGAGCGTAAATGGCACCCGCAAAGCAGTCTTAAGTATCTGCCTACCGGCACTCACACTGTCGGCACCCTTTACCTTTATGCCTGCTGCTAGGTTTACAAGTGTTACACCACCACCGGCGACTATACCTTCGGCTAGCGCAGCCTTAGTAGCGGCCACGGCGTCATCTACACGGTACTTCTTTTCGTCTATCTCGGTCTCGGTAGCACCACCAACCTTTATTACAGCTACTTTGCCGCTCAGTGCCGCCGCACGTTTTTCGTATTGCTCGCGGTCGTATTCACTACCAGCATTTTCAGCCTGCGCAGTTATCTGAGCAATTCTATTGTTCACGTCTTTTTGCTTGCCTTCGCCCTCTATGATTGTGGTCGAATCTTTACCCACTATCACCTTGCGCGCGCTACCTATAGCTTCTAGCCCTACGTTATCAAACGTCACGCCAGATTCGTCGCTTATCACCAGTCCACCGGTGAGAATTGCCATATCTTCTAGGATTTCGCGGCGACGGTCGCCAAACGACGGAGCTTTTACAGCTACAGTATTTAGCACACCCTTTAATTTGTTCAGTATGAGTACGCTCAGCGCTTCACCCTCTACGTCATCGGCAAATATCACTACATCTTTGCGGCCAGCAGCTGCCAATTTTTCTATAAGTGGCAAAAATTCCTGCACGTTGCTGATTTTCTTGTCAGTAAGTATAATTGCCGGTTTTTCGTACACAGCTTCTTGGCGGCTAGCGTCTGTCACAAAGAACGGCGACGACCAGCCTTTGTCTAAGTTAAAGCCCTCTACAACCTCAGACTCTACCTCTAGCCCCTGACCAGCTTCTACAGTTACTACTCCGTCTTTGCCTACCTTTTCTATTACACCAGCTATCAGCTTGCCTATTTGTGCGTCGCCGGCACTTATCGTCGCCACCTCTGCCACGCGGTCGGTTTTACGCTCTATGCCTTCGGCTAGCTTATTGAGCTCGGCTACCACTTCAGCGCCAGCAGCTTCTATGCCCTTGCGTAGCTCCATAGGGTTGTGCCCAGCAGCTATCAGGCGGTTTGCTTCTTTCAATATATTATACGTAAGCACCGTTACAGTAGTAGTTCCGTCACCAGCGGCTTTGTTGAGCTTTTGAGCAGCTTGTTTTACTAGCTCTGCACCTACTTTGTAGCCTAGAGTTTCGTCATCTACCTCTGGTAGATCTACACTTTCGGCCACAGTCACGCCGTCGTGAGTCACCGTTGGGCCACCATAGCCTTTAGCTATCACCACGTTGCGCCCCTTGGGCCCGTAAGTTACCTTTACTGCATCGTAAAGAGCCTTAGCCCCACCGAGTACTCGCGCACGAGCATCATCATCGTAGAATACTTTTTTTGCCATGTTTCCTCCTATACTGTCGCTAGTACGTCTGCTTCGCGTACAATTATGTAATCTTGGTCATTTACCTGCAGCTCAGTCTGGCTGTAGTCTTTATAAACTATCGTTTGGCCCACTTTTAGGGTTTGTACATCTGGCCCCACGGCTATCACCTCGGCCATAGTCGGTTTCTCTTTAGCTGTGTCAGGTAAGTATATGCCGCTTGCAGTCTGGGTGCGAGCTTCCTTGCGAACTGCCACCACACGGTCAGCAAGCGGTTTTATTGGACTATTCATATTATGCTCCTCCGTGTTAACTATTTTGTATATCTAATTATATAGCAAAAATTAGCACTTGCAAGGTACGAGTGCTAATTTTTTGAACCATAGCAATATAAGTATAGACAAATACTACATAAAGTGGTAAAATATATAAACGGTAGCACAAGCAAAGGGGTGCATAATGTATGCAACACCGTACCCCGTCTTGGAGCGAGAAACACCATACCCTCGCCCTAGTATCGGGGCTATCATCGACTTCGAAGTCGAAAATGTCCACGGAGATGGCTCAGTTATCATCCCGGTAATCGTAGAAGAAATTCTAATCGACGCCGGAGATGGTCGCGCCAAAATCCAGGGACACACCACCGCAGGCCACAGCGGAGCGACAGTGTTTTACCACTACTCACCCGCAAGTGGCGATCAGTACAATGGCCGTATAACGATTTTTCGGCCAGACAACTAAATACCCCGCACTCATAGACGAGTGCGGGGACTTAATTTTATAAGGTTTTACTATGGCTTACCAAATCCACCCTTGTCATTAAACTGACGTAAATCTTCCGGGGTTATACCTTGTTTAGCAAGCACCTCAACCCACTCGTCATCACTGCGGTCTATCGGGTTATTGAGAATTTTGCCATCGGCATAATCATATGTCATATAAGCTATATCTTGCGCTAGCTGGTCACTCATTAGATCGCGCACCGGCTCCATGGTTTCAGTATCATGAAACGGCGTAGGTAGTACAAATGCTGCAAGCTTACGGCGCTTCTTCTCGGCACCTTCGGGCATTTTATCCCACCACTTGGGGTCTGGCGGAGCCACCAAACGACCACCAACCGGGCCAGTCTTGCCAGGCTTTTTGGGCGGATACCATATAGGCACACTGTTGGTTTTGTCCCAAAAGTAAGTACCCTTTATGTCAGCCTCGGGCACGGCAGCCTTTATCATTTTCATAGCGATTTCCATAGTAGCACCACTGTTTTTGACTTCATCGACAACCAAAACGTTCCTACCATCTAGGCGCGTAGGCTTACTCCATACATCTTCTTGCCAGTTGTCCATGTCTATGTCACCCTCTACGAAGTATGCTCGTATACGGCTTATAAGTTCTTGGGGAATTTTACTTATATCAATCTTTTTAGGCGTAGAGTCGTCTTGGTCGTAAGGGTTAGTAACGCCCATATAGCTCAAAAAGTCACGACGGTCTATGGCCAGCATGTCACCATGAGGCTTTTCAGCACCTTCGGCGGCCATTTGCTCCCACATAGCATCTACTAAGGCTTCTACCGGGGCTGCACTTTTGGCCAAATACAGAACCTCTTGCGGTTTCCAGTCACCCTGTTCGGCATTGAAGGAATTGTAGTTACCATCGTCATCGATACTTATTACTTTTTGAGGAGATGAACCGTCGAGGATGCCAACCATACGGTCAGTCAAAGTTACGTAGTGCGACAAAACCTTGTCTTTCGTCCACACCCAACCCTTGCCATCTATAGCCTGGTCTTCGGTGAACCGCTGATAATTCTCGCTGGGCGCGTGAAATTTGTTTCGTATTTGCTCAGGTGATTTTGTCATGTTTATTTACTATTTTAAGTTATAACCATATTGTAGCATAGTTTTTATGTTTAGTCAATATCTACTGAACGAGCTGAGAGATTTTACCCTTGCTAGGAGCGGGCAAAAAGTTGCCAGCTTCAGCTACGTTTATGACATCTACCAAGCCATTAGTATCTGTAAGTTTGGTGCCGGTATTGTCGTACAAACTCACAGCGAACACACTAGCATCGCCAGTTGACTCTACTAGCACCCCGCCATCCGCCTGCTGCGTGGCTATAGTAGCGCGCACTTCGCCGTCACCACCCTCACCCGCTACCACTACGTCACGACCCATAAGCAATAGGCCCTCTAGCAGTGCGTGCGTCAACACGCCATCGGCGCTGCCCGAGCGTACCACCACTACCGTGCCGCCTTCGTTTAAACTCTCCGAAAACGCCATACCAATATTCCATATATACTCAGTACTAGACGATTCGCCCACACTTGCCCTTATGTCGGTTGCTGAGTATAGTTTTGCCATTAGTTTTAGCATACCAGTCTACAAAACACGATACAATAGAGGCATGAGTATACGCTTCGCCACGGCAGAAGAAATAGCCGACTGGGACAAAAAAATCCTAGCAAACCCCGACAAGGGCAACTTGCTGCAAAGCAAAGAGTTTGCCGATATCAAGCAAGCCGGTGGCTGGAAGCCTAACTATGTAATGGCCGACAACTTAGCTCTGATGATACTGAGCAAAAACGTACTCAGCGGCGGGACACTATGGTATATACCGCGCGGCCCAGGGGTGGTAAACACTACCGAGCTGCGAAGCGTACTGCCTGAGCTAAAAATATTTGCCGCCAAACACGGTGCTTTTGCCGTAAAAATTGAACCCGAACTACTATGGAACGATGAAACTGAACGGCAATTAACAGATATGGAGCTAGTAAAGGCCCACCGTGTGCAGCCTGGTTCTACGGTGCTAATAAACCTAAGCCCTAGCCTAGACGATATAATGGCCGCACTAAACCAAAAAGCCAGAAACGCCATACGACGCGCCGAACGCGACGGGGCTACCGTAGAAGCCGTAAAGCCAACGGCCGCCAATTGCTATAAATTCTACGAACTACTAAGCGCTACTGCCGAAAACAAGTTTGGCATACACCCTTTTGAGTACTACGAAAAATCCTGGAAAGACTACAGCGCAGCTGGCATGGGCCAAATGTTTTTTGCGTACAGCGGCAAAGATGTCATAGCCGCCGCCTACGGTATAGTTATAGGCGAAAAGTCCGTATATAAAGACGGTGCGAGTGTACGCGAACGCCCCATATACGGCGCTAGCCACTTGCTACAATGGCACGTCATACAGTGGGCCAAACAGCAAGGAAGCAAAGTGCACGACTTATACGGCGTGCCAGCGAGCGACAAAGTAGACGACAAATCCGACCCATACTACGGCATAGGCACCTTTAAACGCAGTTTTAACAAGCACGTAACAGATTATGTAGGTACTTATGATATGGTTGTAAAAAAGTCTACATACAATCGCTGGCGTCGCTTTGGAGAACGCCTAACTCTCGGCCTGCACTGGCGCCTACGCCACGAAAACTGGTACTAGGCCGTGGTATTATAGCTCTATGACTACACGCTTTGCCACCACAGACGAAATACGCAAATGGCATGAATTGTTGCTACAAAACCCCGATGGCGGTAATGTATTTCAGACTGTAGAATTTAGCAAAGTCAAAGCCACGACAGGTTGGAAGCCACACTACATCATAAGTGGCGACATAGCCCTAGTGGCGCTCGAAAAGAACGTGCCGCTACTGGGCAAATATTGGTACGTACTCAAGGGCCCAGGAGTGGTAAACGGCGCGCAAATACGCAAAATTGCGAAGAGTTTACATGATTTTGCCAAACAAAATGGTGTATTTGCTGTGAAAATAGAGCCCGAAGCCCTAAAATCTAGCGTAAAAGCCAAAGATTTAGCCAATTTACCAGTAGTAAAAGGTGAATCTATACAACCTAGTGCATCTACTATAATTGTAGACTTAAACCCTGAAATAGACGACGTACTGGCGAGCTTTAGCCAGCGCGCGCGCCGCTATATACGCAAAGCCGCTAACGCAGGTGTAGAAGTCACCGTTGAAGACGCCACACCAGAAGCCTGCAAAAAGTTCTTCGAGCTATACAGCGAAACAGCGGCCGGACAATTCAAAATACGCGAATATTCCTACTATCAAGACTTTTGGCAAAGCCTAGGCGAAGCCGGCTACGGCAAGTTTTTCTTTGCACACTACGAAGGCCGCGTGGTTGCAGGAGAATACGTGACACTATTTGGCCAAAAAGCCATATACAAAGACGGCGGAAGCGTGCGAAATGACAAAGCACCCGGCGCCAGCTATGCCCTACAGTGGGAATCTATAAAATGGGCCAAAGAAAACGGCGCCACTAGCTATGATTTTTACGGCAGCCCACCAAGCGACCGCATAGACGACAAATCCCACCCATTCTACGGCATAGGGGCGTTTAAACTCAGTTTTATGAAAGATGTAACGGATTTCACAAGTGCCCTAGATATAGTAGTAAACCCCGCCAAATACAGGCTATGGAAAAAGCTAGTAGAGCGCATAGTGCGCAAGCTCTCGTGGAAGTTAAAACACGAAAACTGGTACTAATACGGCGTATAATAGGCCTATGACTATGATTAACTCGACCGTAATAATGAGCGGAGCAGACTACTTTGCCAATGACCAACAAATAAACCCTTACTACGCCGAAGAAGACGTAAATGTAGCTCAGGCTATAACCGAACACGGCGAAATACAACGCCTGCTCACAGAGGCTGGTGTGAATGTCATAAAGGTTGGCGCACCTAGCGACTCGCAAGACGGCGTATACACTGCTAACTGGGCACTGGTGGGCGGCGGCAAAGCCGTGTTAGCTCGCCTACCAGACGCTCGCAAAAGCGAAGAAGAACACGCTCGTGGAGTACTAGAAGCACAAGGTATAGAGGTGATAAACGTACCAGAAGGCCTAAAATTCAGTGGCCAGGGCGACGCCTTACCCTGTGGCGACTATTTATTCTGTGGCAGCGGCTACCGTAGCGACGAAGCAGCACAAGAATTCGCCGCCGAGCAGCTAGGATATAAGCGCATACAACTACGCACCGTACCCCAGCTAGACGAGGCTGGGCAGCCTGTCATAAACGCCACAAGCGGCTGGGCTGACAGCTTTTACTACGACATAGACTTAGCACTGAGTATCATCAAAGGCCCATCAGAGGGCTCGCTAGGCACCATAGCCTACTGCCGTGAGGCTTTTACACCTGAAAGTCAGCAAATATTAGATGATTTACAGGGTTTTGACAAGATTTTGATAAGCGAGACAGAAGCCAAGCAAGCTTTTGCGTGTAATTTGGTATCTACTGGCGAACATGTAGTTATGAGTGGTAACGCGCCAGAATTCAAAGCGGAGCTCGAAAAGCGCGGCTTAACCGTTAAATCACCGCAAATCACCGAGCTCGTAAAAGGCGGTGGCTACATACGCTGCACCACCCTATCGCTAAATCCTTAACTCTATTTTTTAGACTTTAGGCACTTTTTGACTTCGGCAACCTCGTCCCATGGGTGTTCACCATCGGCACGTTCTATGGTTTTTTCGTGACCTTTACCGAGTAATATCACCGTATCATCGGCATTTTTTGCCTTGCTGATAGCTAGTTTTATAGCTTTACTGCGGTCGAGCTCTAGCAGTAAGTCTTTGCCGCGCTTTTTGCCCGACTTTTCGGCACCTGCAGCTATTTGGTCTAGTATTTCATGGCCGTCTATATCGCGGTCGTCTTCCTCTGTTAGCACCACTATATCACCGTATTTACCAGCTATTTCACCCTGTATGGCACGTTTTGCCTCGTCGCGGCGACCAGCGCTACCAAACATCACTACTAAATTACCCTTTGTTGTTTTTCTAACATCACCTAGTAATCTCTCAAAAGAATCTGGAGTGTGCGCAAAGTCCACAATCACACTAAACTTCTGGCCGGCATCTACAGTAGTCATGCGACCTTCTACACCGTCGAGTGCAGCTATACCCCGCTCTATTTGCTCTGTAGTTAGGCCTAGCTTACGCCCTACTGCCACTGCAGCCATGCTGTTATATACGTTGAATTCGCCCGGTATTTGCGTGTGTATGTGGTACTCATCACCGCCTATAGTAGCTATATACGCACTACCGCTCGGCTGTAGTTTCACCTTGCTGGCCGTTAGTTGGCCAGTATGCACACCGTAGCTTATGCTATCAGGCACAGCATCTATAAAATACTGCGCATTAGGGTCATCGGCATTTACCACGCCAAAACGCATGCCATGCTTGTTGGCAACAACAAATAATTGCTGTTTGGCGGCTAGGTAGGCATCGAATGTGCCGTGGTAGTCTAGGTGCTCGTGTGTAACATTCGTCATAACGGCCAGCTCGTACGGTATACCCCATACACGGTGCTGGGCAAGCGCATGCGAAGTGGTTTCAAGCACCACCCATTTTACGCCAGCTCGCTTGAAATCGCGTAGACGCTTTTGGAGTAGTGGCGCCGAAGCGGTGGTCATGTGTGCAATTTGAGGTGTTATATCGTCACGTACCCCATATGCAACTGTTGTCATAAGTGCAACATCGTACCCAGCATCAGTGAGCATTTTGTGTATCATAAAGCTGGTGGTAGTTTTGCCATTGGTGCCCGTAACACCTATAACGTGCATGCCACGAGACGGAAACCCATAGTACACGTTGGCCGCTATGGCCTCTATTAGGTGTCCAAATGGCTCTACTCTCTTAAATAGACTAGTCGGTATAAGTTTTTTGATGATTTTTCTAAGCACTCGCAGCATCCTCTTTCTTAGTATCTAGTGTACCAGATGTAGCGCCCGGCTTCAGGGCCACAGTGAAGTAAAACGTAGTCCCCTGCCCCTCCACGGAGTCAAACCACAGCTTACCGCCCATTTCTTCTATATATTGCTTAGATATGTGCATACCGAGCCCCGTCCCTACAATTTCCGCCCGCTCTGGGGTGCTTACACGGAAGAATTTCTCGAACATTTTTCCCTGTTGGTCGGCTGGTATACCTAGGCCATTGTCTTTTATAGCCACCCTAGCAAAATCATCATCGTGCACCACAGATACTTCTACTAGTCCGCCATCTTTGCGCCCATATTTTACAGCGTTAGATACGATATTCGTCAAAACCTCAGTTAGTTTAGCTTTATCGGTGTACACAAACTCCACGGCATCCATACCAGTAAGCATTAAGGTAGAGCCATGTTCCACGGCAAAGGCTCGTTGCAGCCCCAAAGTATCATTTATAGCCTTTAATAGGTCTACTTGGCTGTATTCATACTCTATTTTGCCACTCTCTAGCCGCGCTATGTCTAGCAGGTCGTTCACTAAGTCGCGTAGACGCTCGGTACCAGTAAACGCTAGTCGTAGCATCTCCTTGTTTTCATCGGACAAGTTAGACTTGGGGTCTTCGAGAACCATACTCAAAAATCCTATCACCCCTGTAATTGGTGCCCGTATTTCGTGTGTAGCCACGCTTATAAACTCTTTATTTTTGGCGTCTACAGCATCTTCGGCGGTTTTTATACGCTCAGCCATGCTGTTCATTATGTCCGCCAAGCGCGAAAATTCCGCGTCACTTAACGTTTCAGCTGGTATGCGGTATGTTAGCAAACCACCCGAAAATACCGCCGCACCAGCCACGAGCGCCTTGATGCTATCTACTGTGCGGCGCACAAACACCGAGCCAGTCCACAAAAAGCCTACTATTAGCATGCCCAGTACGGCCGCTATGACTATCTGGGTATTTGCTAGGTCGCCATACGCCAATACTTTGGGCGACGATACAATCACCGACCAATCTGAACCCTCTATAGCCTTTTTGACAGCTACAGTATCGGTACCTTTAGACTTATAGTCAATAGCAGTCTTGCCATCTGCCACAGATGACTCTAGTGCACCTTTATAAAAATCCCTAGCAACCGACGGGTAGCTACTACCGGATTTGCCGTCTACAAACAGCATATAGGACTGCGACGAATCTATAGGTGCGTCTTGCCACGCTGTACGCATGAAGCCACCAGAATCAAGCGCAAACATAGATAGTGCCGTGCCGCCTTCTATAGGATACGCAAATACTGCATACCTACTGTCTTCGTTGGTAAGCACGCGCCCGGCAACAGGTGATTTAGTAGCTGTTTTGAGTATATCTTGAAGAGTTTTAGCGGTAGCGTCACTAAAACCCTTCGTTTCATCGCTCGACACATCGCTAATAATTTTGCCAGTTTCATCGGCTACTGCTATATAGCTTGTTTCTGGGAAAAACTGAGTAAATAAATCAAGGCGCTCCTTGCTACTAATGCTCGAGCGACTATCGGCTCCAGCGAGCAAACTTGTGCCAGTGCTAACTAGCACATTTTTACGGAGTTCGAACTCCTGCGACAACTTGTCGGCCGTAGCAGTTGCCACCCTACCCAGGGAGTCTACCTTACTAGTAGTCACGGCGTAACCAAACACCATGTACGCAAACACACCCAATATAACCAGTAGCAATACTGGAGGTATGAGCACCCGAACTATAAACCGCGTTTGCAGCTCATGTGGCTTTACTGTGCTGTGCACGGTCTTTTTTAGCTGATTTGCCTTGGCGCCTAGCATGTTAGCACCTCATTCTCTTGTTTGTTATTTCAGTCTCTTGGTATTGACTCAATCCCTGGCCATAGTACACTCTAGCTTTGAAATCATACTGAGTTCCCGGAACGAAGAATACATTTCGTGTATAGTCAGGTTGATTATACGTCTCTTTTACATTTCCCGAGACACTATATGTAGACTGCGCAAATTCATTATAAGTAGCAAGAGATGATAACTTCTGTAAGTAGCTTATCCGAATCTGTCCAGTTCCACTGATTTCTACTATCACGCTTGGTTTTATCATACATGTTGCATCAAGATTAATAACACCCCCTGTATCTGTGGTTGCGCTTATAGTTAAGCCATAAACAGACAATACTGTAGAGACTGAGGTACCGCCAACACCAGGAGCTGTACTCTGGGGAGCCGCAGAGGGCGCCGGACTTACAGAAGATGGCGTAGACGACGAACCACTGGAACCAGAATGAACCGTTGTACCGCTAGGTTTAGAATCCTTAGGCGACTCGGCGTTACTTACGACACCACCCGCAGTACTGCCTGTCTCGCCCACGGCTTCCTTAACGACTACCGTAGAATTATCACTTAGTACGAGTTTGGTTTTGGAATCAGTAATAAGAGGGTTGGTGATGGTGATATCTTGCGCTGCATAGAGCGAGAACAACCTTATACCTACCAAAGTAACCAACACGCCAACAAATATAACAGTCGACAAACTAGCGACAGTGTATCTGTTAAATATATTTCGAAGGCGGTTCATGTTTATGTTTATGCTTGCCTACGGCCATTATACCACGGTTATAATAGTAGTATGAACACTATCAGCCTAAACGAAGCTGCCAACTTACTACTTGAGGGTAAGATTGGCGTACTACCCACAGATACCGTATACGGTGTAGTGGCAAGAGCCAGCGACGAAGCGGCCGTGGCTAGGCTATATAGCCTAAAAAACCGCGAAAATAAGCCCGGTACGCTAATAGCGGCTAACGTCGAGCAGTTGGCCGAACTAGGGTTTCCCGCTAGTGAACTCGAACGTGCAAGCAAATATTGGCCCGGTGCCGTAAGCGTAGTCATGCCGCTACACAGCAAAGACTATTTGACCCAAGACATACAGTCACTTGCAGCACGCGTGGTAGATGCGCCAAAATTACGAGATTTACTAACCAAAACTGGGCCTTTAATCACCAGCAGCGCCAATCCGCCGGGACTCAAAACTGCTAGTCAAATTTCTGAGGCCTATGATTACTTCCTAACTCAAATTGACTTCTACGTTGACGGGGGTCAAAATAGGTCAAATATTTCTAGTACTGTCATAAAATTTGAGTCAAATCAGTTGGTCAAACTTCGTCAAGGCTCCGTAATTGTTGACTAGATTTTAGGCTAACAAAATGGTATAATATAGCCAATGAAAGTGCTAGGTATAGAAAGTAGCTGCGACGAAACGGCGGCCTCTGTTGTAGAAGATGGCCGCAAGGTTTTGAGCCATGTAGTAAACACTCAAATAGACATACACGCCGCCTATGGTGGCGTAGTGCCAGAGGTGGCCGCGCGTAGCCACATAGAGGTCATAAATCCGGTGGTAAACCAAGCTTTACGTGAAGCTAACTGCACCTGGGACGATATAGACGCCATAGCCGTAACCTACGCCCCTGGACTTATAGGTTCGCTCCTTATAGGCACCCTTGCCGCTCGTACCCTAGCCACCATACACAGTAAACCTCTGTACCCCATACACCATGTAGAGGCCCACGTATACGCCAACTTCGTAGTAGAGCAATCCCCCAACCTATCGTTTAACCTACCTAGCGAACAACCTAAATTCCCTATGTTAGCCCTTATCGTAAGCGGTGGACACACTCAGCTAGTACTATTCCGCGACCACGGCGACTACGAGCTACTAGGCCAAACCCAAGACGACGCTGTAGGTGAAGCATTTGACAAGGTAGCTAAAATCACCGGCCTACCCTACCCTGGCGGCCCGTCTATAGCCAAAGCGGCGCTAACTGGTGACCCACACAAATACCGTTTCCCTAAGTCTAAACTACAAAACCCTTACGATTATTCGTTCTCAGGCCTTAAGACAGCCGTTCTAAGGGCCGTTCAGGCTGAAACCGGTCATGATTACACTTTTCCATCACACGAGCTCCCAGGGCTCCTAAACGACGTCCAGAGGGCAAACTTTGCAGCAAGCTTCCAGCAAACCGCTATAGAAACACTAGTAGATAAAGCCGAATTAGCATTTAATGCCTACTCCCCTGCCAGCGTGGTGATAGCCGGTGGCGTAGCAGCCAATCAAGAGCTACGCCGTATGCTGCGTGAGCGTTTACCCATAAACATAAACTACGCCCCTATACAGCTATGCACCGACAACGCCACCATGATAGCCACTCTTGGCTACTACCGTGCGCAGGCCCTACCGCCAGTTGACCCACGCGACCTAGATGTCACCCCTAGCCTATCTATGACAAATACAGCATGGGCACTTTAGTTTATACCTGTTTTCTGGTATAATTACACCTGTAATTAAATAACAAGCTTATGTTTTCACGTGAAAAGTTTACGGATCCAAGCATGAGCTTTTCACGTGAAAAGTTAAGCCTCAAAGCATAAGACTTTTCACGTGAAAAGTCGGTTCGTAAGCATTAGACTTTTCACGTGAAAAGTCATAAGCACATAGGAACCACATGAAACTGGCAAAAGCATACAACCCACAAGAGTTCGAAAACGACATATACCAACTATGGGAGCAGTCGGGCGCCTTTAAACCTAGCGGCAAAGGTGAGCCATACAGCATAGTCATGCCGCCACCAAATGCCAACGGTAACCTACATATAGGGCACGCACTCATGGCAAACCTAGAGGACGTACTAGTGCGCTACCACCGTATGCAGGGCAAAGACGCACTATACCTGCCAGGGGCAGACCACGCTGGCTTTGAAACATGGGTTGTATTTGAACGCCAGCTACAAGCACAAGGCAAGAGTAGGGTAGACTTCGAGCGTACCGAGCTATACCAGCAGGTATGGGACTTTGTAGCAGGGCAGAGGGGCAACATGGAAACCCAACTACGCGCCCTAGGTGCAAGCGCCGATTGGAGCAACCTAACATTTACATTAGACGACAAGGTGGTAAAAACCGTATACAGTACATTTAAAAAAATGTGGGACGAAGGCTTGATTTACAGAGGTGAACGCATAGTAAACTACAGCACCGCATACCAAACTAGCTACGCCGATATAGAAGTAAACTACAAAATGGAAAAGGGCAAATTATGGCAAATAGCATATCCTGTAGTGGACCAGCGTGGCGAAATAGTCGTAGCTACAACCCGCCCAGAAACATTATTAGGGGACACCGCCATAGCCGTACACCCTACAGACAAACGCTACGGTAAACTCGTGGGTAAAAAAGTGCTAGTACCACTAACTGGCCGCGAAATACCAATAGTTGCCGACGAACACGTGGACCCAGAGTACGGTACCGGTGCTGTGAAAGTAACACCGGCACACGACCCTAACGACTTCGAAATAGGCCTGCGCCACGACCTGCCGCGCATACAGGTAATAGACTACGACGGCCGTATGATAAATGTGCCCAAAGAGTTTGAGGGCATGGATGTAGATAAAGCCCGCAAGGCGGTGCTAGAGTCGCTAAAAGTAGAGGAATACCTACGCGGCGAAGAAGACATAGAACACTCAGTAGGCTACGACTACAAGAGCGGACTACCTATACAACCACTCGTAAAAGACCAGTGGTTTATAAGCGTGAAGCCGCTAGCTGCACGCGCTATAAAGGCGGTCAAAAAGGGTGAAGTGAACATAATCCCAGCCAGCCGCAAAAAGGCATTGCTGCAATACTACGAAAACCTGCGCGACTGGAACATAAGCCGCCAAATACCATGGGGTATACCTATTCCGGCGTTTCAAAATGTCGATGACCCAAGCGACTGGATATTCGACGACAGGGTAGACCAAGAGACGATTGTGGTTAATAACACAACATACAAACGTGAAGAAGACACATTTGACACTTGGTTTAGTAGCGGACAATGGCCTTTTATAACCACCGACGCGCTGGAAAACGGCGAGCTAAGCCGATTCTACCCGAACTCAGTACTAGAAACCGGCTTTGACATACTTTACCAGTGGGTGGCCCGCATGATAATGCTCGGCCTATATGCCACAGGGCAAGTGCCGTTTAAAGACGTATACTTACACGGCCTAGTGCTCGACGAACACGGCCAAAAAATGAGTAAAAGTAAGGGCAATGTAGTAAACCCTATGGACATAGTGCAAGAATACGGTAGCGACGCATTGCGACTGGGCATTATAGGCTCGCGCGGGGCAGCGCAAAACCAAGCATTCAGCAAAGGCAAGGTAACCGCAGGGCGTAACTTTGCCAACAAACTATGGAACATAGCCAGGTTTATAGAAGGCACGCTAGACGACAACTTCAAGCCGAGCGAACCCAAGGTAGAATCTCTCGCCGACCACTGGATAGTGCGCCAGCTCAACCGCGCGGCAGCAGACGTAGCCGAGCAGCTTGAAAACTACCGCTTTGCAGAAGCCAGCGAAACCGTGTACCACGCCATATGGGACGACGTGGCCGACTGGTACGTAGAGAGCGCCAAAAAAGCGCCAAACCCCGACCTAATGGCCTGGGTTTTGCAGACATCACTTAAAATAGCCCACCCGTTTGCGCCGTTTGTAACAGAAACAATATGGCAAACCCTGGATTGGAGCGATGAACTATTAATAAGCAGCGCTTGGCCAACCGAACTAGAGTGTAGCGACATAGCGGCAGGGGAGTACGAGCAGCTACAAGCCCTAGTAATGGAAGCTCGCTACGTAACAGCCGAACTACCAGGCAACAAAAAATACGGCCTACTATACCGCGCCGACAGCTTAATAGCCGACAACGCCGAGCTAATACAGTGGCTGGCGCGACTAGCCGGCGTAGAGGAAATAACCGAAACACGCGGCCTCCGCCTAGCCGCTGGTAACCGCGAAGCATGGCTCGACGTAGACTCCGAAACCCTATACGAACACCAAACCAACCTAGAAAAGCGCCTAAGTGACACCCGCGATGCCGAAATAAATCTGCGCCGCCGACTAGAAAACCCTAAGTATGTAAACCAAGCGCCGGAGCACCTAGTAGAAGAAACTCGCCAGCAACTAGCCGAAAAACAAGAGCTAATAAAGAAGCTGCAAGAAGAACTTGAAGTCCTAAACTAGGCTATACACTAGGCCACAGTATAGCGCTGGTACCAAAATATGCGTTGGTTTGACTGGCGTGTTTTGGTACCGCAAAGCGGCGATGACCGTTTTTCATCTGGGTGCGAGGCATTTGCGCAAATGGATTATGTCCGTTGGATATCTCTACATGGGTATGAAACCCATCAGAAACGTTTAATATGTGCGCGCCTAAGCCCGCCGTAATCGTGGCTATCGAAAACACTTTCATGGTTAGTGCTTTGTCGAACTTAGTGTCGTGTAGCAATACGCCTGCGACTACCAGCAATATAACTGATACAACTATTCGTTTGGTTAATTTTTGGTCTTTTTTGTTAAAGTGCATATTTTGTAATGTACGTTTTTGTTTAATTTAAATAGTATAACTCTGCTATATTAGCATAAGCTATATAATATGTCAATATTATGTTGCAGTTAGCTGTGGTGATATGGGTGTCCGTGAGCAATTTGCTGCGCACGGTAAAGCTGCTCTATAAGCACTAGGCGTACAAGCTGGTGCGGAAATACTAGGCGTGATAGTGACCATACAAAATCGGCTCGTGCATGTACACTGTCATCTACGCCATAGGCGCCGCCGATTATCACTACTACATTACGGCTCAGTGTAAATGATTTTTCTAGCATGCCAGATAGGGCAGGCGAGGAAATATTTTCGCCCCGCTCGTCGAGCAAAATTACATAGTCTGCAGGCTTGAGCTTGGCAAGTATTGCGCCAGATTCGTCTACGCGAGCGGCATCTTCGTCATACACACTGTGCGGTAGCAATTGCCAATGTATATCGTAGGGCTTCTTGAGCCGCGGCTCGTACCTAGCTATGCCAGGCTCTACCCAATCGTCATGTTTTTTGCCGACAGCGAGTATGGTTATCATGCGGCGCAGAGTTTCTCGGCTGGAGCTTTAAGTTCGTCAGCGCCAATCATGCCGTTTTCTAGCGTAGACTTCCATGCCACGTGGTGTTCTATGGTAGGCTCGAGCGGCTCGTCGTAGCCAAATACATGCACGTGGGCGTGCGGCACCCCAAAGCCCTCTACCAGCATACCTATGCGTTTGTAACTGGGGTAGGCAGACTTTAATTTGGCCTGCATTTGCTTCACGACAGCCAGTAAGTGCTGGTAGGTATCATCGGGCAAGTCCCACAAACTATCCACTTGCGCCTTGGGCACCACCAACATGTGACCCTCGGTAAAAGGCTGCACCGTAAGCAGCACAAAACACTCGTCGTCTTGGTATACCACCTCGCCTGGTATTTTGCCGTTCAAAATCATCGTAAACACTGAATCTTCCATAATCCTATTATAAGGCATATTGACATTTTATACTGTTTATGCTAATATAGGAGTATACACCATGGATAAAAACAAACAGCCCAACACCCTAAAAACC
>JAGQND010000060.1 GCA_020428265.1 Candidatus Saccharimonadota bacterium
TTTACGCCGCTGCAATGGCCGTTTGCAGGCGCGCCAGGGTGCGCTCGCGGCCGAGTACAGCCATGGTTTCGGGTAGCCCGGGGCTAAATGGTGCCCAGGTGAGTGCGAAACGTATCAGGCTAAATAGTATACCTGGTTTTTGGCCGGTGGCCTCTAGTAGGTTATTGAGTGTTTCTTGAAGTTTTTCAGCAGTGAAGTCGCTTTGCTCTAGCGCACCCTTGGCGGCCGTTAGTAGCTGCAGGTGTTCTTCGCGGCTGAGTTTTTTGAGCTGCTTGTTGTCGTCTATCATGCTCCAGTTTGGCGTAGGCTCTGTGAAAAAGTAGCTAGTGAGCAGTGGTAGTTCGGCTAAGGTTTTGAGGCGGTCTTGCACTAGTGCTAGTACCGCTCGGCGGTCTTCTGGGCTGGCGGCGCGGGCGGCCTCTGGCCAGTATGGTTCTACTCGGCCATAAAGGTCATCTAGACTTATGCGTCGTATCCACTGTCCGTTGAGCCATAGTAGGCGCTGCTCGTCGAACCTTGCGCCACTTTTTTGCACGCGTTCTAGGCTGAATTTTTCTACAAGCTCTTCGCGGCTGAATATTTCTTGCTCGGTGCCGTCGTTCCAGCCCATGCTAGCTAGGAAGTTCAGCATGGTTTCGGGTAGTATGCCGTCGGTGCGGTAGTCTGTCACGCTTTTGGCGCCATCACGCTTGCCGAGTTTCTTTTTGCCATCTGGAGCCATGATGTGTGGCAGGCAAGCTAGCACTGGAGGCTCAATTTGTAGAGCTTCGTATAGTGACAAGTAGCGCGGTATGCTCGATATGTATTCTAGCCCGCGTATTACGTGCGTGACGCCCATTTCGTAGTCGTCCACTATGTGCGCGAAGTTGTAAGTAGGTAGTCCGTCGCTTTTTATGAGTATGAAATCGTCTAATACTTCTTCGCCAGTGCTAAGCTCGCCCATTACGGGGTCGTTCCAGGTGTAGCGCTTGATGTTGGTTACTTTAAAGCGTAGTGGTTGAGTGCCGTCCCACTCTGGTGTTTTGGTTGGCCGGTAGTCGCGGTACAGAAACGGCTTTTTGGCGGCCTTGGCAAGTTCGCGAAAGCCCTGTACTTGCTCTGGTGTGTAGGGGTCGGCATATGCGAGTCCGGCGTCTATGAGTTTTTGCGCCCATTGCTTGTATATGTCGCGGCGCTCTGTTTGAAAGTATGGTCCATGCTCACCCCCTACTCGCGGACCTTCGTCCCAGCTGAGTCCTAGCCAGTCTAGCGTGTCGAGGATAAGGTCTGTTGCGCCCTCAACGAACCGTGCCTGGTCGGTGTCTTCTATGCGCAATATAAACTTACCACCTTGCTGGCGTGCAAGTAGCCACGGGAAAAGCGCCGCGCGTACATTGCCGACGTGTATATACCCTGTAGGGCTGGGTGCAAAACGAGTTCTAATCACTACGTATATTATAACAGATTATAGTAAGCTTGTCGCTATTTTGCGGATTTGCGAGCTGCTGAGTGGTGCGTCGCCCTCTATGGTGTAGAGTATGCCGCCATTTACCCATGCAGCGTTGTCTCCGTAGGTGTATATAGTGAGTCCACGTTCGGTTACGGGTGTGTACTTGCCGTCAGCTTTGCCAGATACGTAGTTGTCTAGTAGTGCGGTGCTGTCCCAGCTGCTGCGGACTTGGTTTATGGTGTAGTTGTGCTCACCAGTGTTTGACTTAAAATTCATACTTACACGGCCGTCACCGTAAGTTACGGGGCCGTTGAGTGCATAGCCATCTGGTCTGTAGCTTGGGTAAGATGCATCTATGCCCGCTTGTGATGCAGCTACGCGTACAGATAGTGTAGGCATGTTTATATAGGTGTAGTAACCGCCAAGCATGACTACTGCTAGTACGGCAGTCATAATGCTGATAACGCGATTATTACGGCTAAACCAACGTTTTTTGAGTGGTTTTTGCTTTTTGGTTTTACCTATGGCTTCTTTGATAGCTTTATCTTTGATTTGCTGAGATGTAATAGTGCTAGTAAGCGGCTGAGCGGCACGTGCTTCAGACTTAGCTGCAGCCTTGGCGACTGCAGGGTGTATGGCAGCGGGCCTGTCTACTATAGGGCTTATGGGTTTAGGCTGCAGAGCACCTACTGGGTGCGGCGCGAAACGCTGCACTACAGGACTGCGCTTAACTGGCGAAATGTCCATGTGTTTTACGGCAGCTGGCGCACGTTTGACAACTTTGTGTTCAAAACCAGGCTTTTTGAGTGCACGGCGGCGCAGAGTTTGTGACGGCTGTGGCTTAGAAGAGTGTATTTTAGATGCGGGGTCGTGCTGAGCGCGCTCACTGTAGCGTGTTGGGTGAGTTACTTTAGGTAAAATTGGTGCTGGTGTAGGCTGGTGAGTTTCCACTGGCACAGGTGAAGTAACAGGTAGCCCTGTGATTGCGTCGTAATCCTGACCGTCTATGGTTATGATGCTCATTCCTATCCCCTTATGCCTAGCATATTAAATATATAGTATTAGTCGCGGGCAAAAAATGCAAGAGCTAATCGGTATTTATTGCTTGTTACCGCAAATAATTTGATATAATCAAAAATATGAAGCGGAATCCGAAGCGTCCAGTTTCTTCCGAAAGACAAACATGGTTACGCACAGCAATATATAGCTTTATGACTTTGACCGTTACGGTTATTGTGTCGCTTTTGATGTTGGTAGTGCTTGGTTATCAGTTTAACCAAAAAGATGGCAAGCTAGAGCAAGGTGGTTTGCTGCAATTTGTTAGCCAGCCAAGCGGCGCCACTGTTACACTCGATGGTCAAAGGCTACTGGCTACTACTTCGACTAAGTCTACGGTAGATGCTGGCGTGCACTATGTGACGTTTGACAAGGACGGCTATAGGCAGTGGCAAAAAACCGTGACTGTCGCCCCTGGGCAGGTGGGTTGGCTGAATTACGCGCGGCTAATACCTAGTGATATCAAGCCTGAAATGGTGAGAAGGTTTACAACTGTGGCTCACGCTCTGGCGTCGCAAAGCCGCAACTATATGCTACTACAAGAAGCTGCCGACAAGCCGCAATTTACGGTGGCTGATATTCGCGGTGATAGGCTTAAATACGCATCATTGCAAATACCTGAGGGTGTATATACCGTGCCTGGCGAAGGCAAAACTCAGTCGTTTGTGCCTGTGAAATGGAGCCTGAACGACGACTATATACTAGTGAAACATACGTACAATGACGATGAGTCTGAGTGGATTATGATACGTCGCGACGATGTGACGAAATCTATAAATATTACCTCTATGTTTGCCGTAAATCCATCGGTGGTAGAATTCGCCAGTGACAATGGTAAGTTGCTATTTGTGCAAATAAACGACGTTGTGCGGCGCATGAACTTAGACGAGCAGACTCTTTCGCGTCCGCTGGCTACCAAGGTGGCTAATTTTACCGTGTACAACGAAAAAACAATTGCCTATGCCTCTACCCCCGACGAGACCGGCAAGCGCCACACCGGCTATGCGGCTATAGATATACCGTCGCCTATCAAGCTTGATACTTACGACGATGACGGACGCCTTTTGTCTGTGGGCATAGCGGAGTATTTTGGCAAAATGATAGCGTCAACTATATATGGTACAGACCTCACGGTGAGGTCTGGCGCCAACTTGCCTACGCTGGCAAATAGTGCCAATACCATGAAGATTATCGGTTCGCGCGTTGTGCCTGCCGGAGTGTCTAAGCTAGAAATGTCTTCGAGCGGTAGGTTTACGTATATTACACTACCGGATGGCTATGGAGTGTTTGACCTTGAGTTTAATAAATTCGACCAGACTACGCTAGTAAATGCTGGTGAGTCGAAGCCAGATATACACTTCCTCGATGATTACATGATGTGGTCGGATACTGGTGGACAGCTGTGGTTTTATGATTTTGATGGTGCAAATCGCCAGAACATTATGCCAGTTGTAGAGGGTCTATCTAGCTCTCTCAGCCCTAATGGCAAGTATGTGTACGCGTTTGCTCCTACTGATGGTGGTATACTTTTGCAGCGTGTTCGCTTGATATTGCCATAATTTAAATGCCACTCTCGGTGTGAGAGTGGCGGTGTGTACGTAGCCCTTAGTGGCGCTTGCAGACGACGTCGAGCGCTTGACATACAAACTTGTCTACGTCGTCATCTACGGGGCCGTGCACTGTGAGCGTGGCCTGGTTGTTTTCGGTTTTGAAC
>JAGQND010000061.1 GCA_020428265.1 Candidatus Saccharimonadota bacterium
GCTATGGTGCGAAAATTTCGTGCATTTAGCGTATATCTCGGTCCGGCGTTTATAGCGGCTATAGCCTACGTCGACCCAGGCAATTTTGCCGCGAATTTTAGCGCCGGTGCTGAGTATGGCTATGAGCTACTTTGGGTGCTGGTATTTGCCAATGTTATGGCTATGCTGGTGCAGTACCTAAGCGCCAAAGTGGGCATAGTGACTGGCATGAGTTTGCCAGAGGTAATAGCCAAAAAACTCGGTCGCAAAAGCCGCATAGCATATTGGCTGCAGGCCGAAATCGTGGCAATTGCAACAGATTTGGCCGAGGTAGTCGGTGGTGCTATTGCTCTGCAGGTATTATTTGGTATACCGCTGCTCGTGGGTGCTCTCATAACAGGGGCAGTGAGTATGTTACTACTTACCATATACAGCAAGCGTGGTGCCCGCATATTTGAACGTGTCATAGTTGGCGTATTGCTTACAATTCCTATTGGGTTTTTGGCGGGGCTTATCATGCAGCCGCCCGACGCCGCGGAGATGGCTCGTGGCTTGGTGCCGCAGCTACACAACAGTGAAATGGTATTACTGGCTACGGCCATGTTGGGCGCAACTGTTATGCCGCACGTCATATATCTACATTCGGGCATAAGTCGCGACCGCCACGGCAAGCGTCAGGGCGCTGAGCTCAAAAAACTACTGCGTGCTACCAAAATAGACGTAGGTATAGCCATGGTGGTGGCTGGTACGGTAAATATACTCATGTTGCTGCTGGCTGCTAGTGCTCTTCGTGGTGTTCCGGGTACGGATACTTTGCAGGGTATATATGTGGCGCTTAGCGACGATTTGTCGGTAGTAGTGGGCGGTTTGTTTGGCCTCAGTCTGCTAGTGTCGGGCTTTGCATCTACTGCTGTGGGTGGGCAGGCTGGCGCTATGATTATGGGCGACATGGTGCAGCGCAAAGTACCACTTCAACTTCGCCGATTCATTACGCTCATACCAGCTATAGTTATTATTGCGGCCGGCATAGACCCTACTTACGCGCTTATTATATCGCAGGTTATTTTGAGCATCGGCATACCATTTGCCCTCGTGCCACTTGTGCTGGCTACGTCTAGTCGCAAAATCATGCAGGCAGAGGTAAATAGCCGCACGCTCAATATAATACTGTGGCTAATTTCGATATTAATTATTGTGTTCAATATCGTACTTATAGCTATTTCGCTGTAGTCTCGCGGCCCGTAGCTGATATACTAAGTATATGAAAACTACTCTTGTAATTTTCGGTATCACCGGAGATTTATCTACTCGCAAACTCTTGCCGGCTCTCGCAAATATTATCGAAAGCGGTCAAGTTGGCGATTTGTCTATAATTGGTGTTTCGCGTCGCGCGGTTGAGCAGTTTCAGGTGCTTGGTAGTCATCATGAGCGCCTTGGCGGTACCACTTCTATGTTTCAAATGGACCTTTCGGCGCCCAGTGATTACGCCAGGCTCAAAGAATATATAGGTGTGCAGCCCGACGAAAAAGTACTGTTCTACCTATCTGTACCACCGGCATCTATGGGCGAAATTATCGAAAATCTTGGCAACGCTGGGCTAAATACGCCAGAATACAAGCTGCTAATAGAAAAGCCATTCGGCACCGACCTAGAGACAGCTCACGCCATGGTAAATCACATATCAGGGCATTTTAGCGAGGCGCAGGTGTATCGCATCGACCATTACTTGGCCAAAGAAATGGCTCAAAATATCATCACATTTCGCGCCCGCAACGCCATGTTTGCTCAGCTATGGAGCAAAGAACACATCGAGAAAATCGACGTCATAGCCCTAGAGTCCATATCCATCGAGGGCAGGGCGGCGTTTTACGAACAAACCGGAGCTCTGCGCGACATTGTACAGGGGCATTTGCTGCAACTACTGGCGCTCACTATATTACCGCTCCCCGAAGACGATACATTTAGCTGGGATAGCTTGCCCGACCGTCGCCTAGAGGCTTTGCAGTGGCTACAGCCCGCCGACCCATCTAGGAGTGTTCATGCCCAGTACGATACTTACCGCGAAGAAGTTGGCAACCCTGATTCTAACGTCGAAACTTTCGTGTCTACGCTGCTAGAGTCCAACGACCCCAACTGGAAGGGTGTACCAATGTCGCTCACTACCGGCAAGGGCCTCGACAAGAAAAAAACCGAAATCCGCATACATTTTAGGCGTATGAACATGAGTCAAAGCAACTTTTTGACGTTCAAACTATACCCCGACGAAGGTATCAAAATCGACCTTGTAACCCGCAAGCCGGGCTACGACCAAGAAATAGAAAACCGTAGCCTTAGCTTTAGCTATGCTACCGAAGCGCGCATGCCTGATGCTTACGAGCAAGTGTTGGTAGACGCCATCAAAAGCCGCAAAAGCCTGTTCACCTGCAGTGGTGAAGTGCTGCGCGCCTGGGAAATTGTGGCGCCGCTACAAAAAACCTGGGCTCGGCAAACCGATATTCAAAAATACTCTATGGGTAGTCGCGCTCGTGCTGTAATAGGCGACTTGCCAACAGATGAGTTAGCCTAAGCATAAGCTCTTGACTTTTTAGCAAGTTTTTGCTATACTATTAGTATGAATCGTCCACCACGACACGATAGCGCACCTGACACAACTACCTCGCCCGAGGTAGAGAAGCGCCCTACACCTACAGCTTTGTCGTTTTGCTCCGCTTTATCTAATCTAGAGGCGGCCATGCGCAACAATCCTCACTCTGGTTTCGACGAAAAAACCTGGCTTATAGGCAATGCTGGTACTAGCGATAGCGCCGTGTATGCTCGTGTGCTCGACACATTTGGCACCGATGTAAACAAATTTGCCGATACCGAGCTGACTGAAGACCAATTCTTAATCTTGGACCACATAAATACTCAAGTCGAAATGCACACGCGCCGCGCCGAGCTTGCGCTTGGTGATGACGTGGTAGCTGGCGCGTCGCAGGAATTATTCCAGAAATACTCTGGTGTAGCCGCTAGCGCTGACGATAATACTAAGCAGCACTTACGCGTGCCTATGACAGCTACTCTTTACACCGCTAGCCACTTAGGCAAAGAGCGTGCTGGCCCAAGTGAGTTGTTTCAGTATGAAGCTGCTATGCTCGGTGATGACGAGGCCGCTAAAGAATCCGCCAAAGAAGCCTTACAGCAAGGTCTTATGCGCGACCGTTTCGACGCCATATCTTTTGGCCTCATAGCCCGCGAAATAAACGGCAATTCATTCGTTGACGCCATATCTGCCGCCGCACCTACACCTGCGCCGGTTACCCTAGAAAAGCCCACACCCGCATCAACCAAAGAATCACCTGTTAAGAGTGAGCTAGCTACACATCTCGAAGAAAAGCTGACTAGTTTGCGTAGCGAAATAGCTGCCATGCAGGCTCGCCGCGAAAAGCGTATGTGGGGTGCCGATGCCTATAATGGTGAGGCTATTTATGGCACCAAACACAAAGAGCTTTACAAGGCATACCACGTAGCTTCGCAGCAACTTTTCCGCCTAAACAATGCCGATATGTTGCAAGATGGCGCTGTGAGTCAGGTAGAAAAAGTTCGCCGCATAGCCGAATATACTGTAGAAGAAGCCAAAAAACTTGACCTAGAAATATTAGAAAAGTACAAAAACACCAAGACTCGCTTTGGTAAGCTGCTAGAAAAATACGGCAATATGAACCTTGCTGGCAAGATATTATTCGGTATTGGTGCATCAGCTTTAGCTGGTTTTGCTACCGGTGGCGCAGGTACGTTTGCAGTGTCTGGTACACTTATGGCCGCAGGTGTAAACGCCAAGCAGCGCAAGGCCCGTGCAGCTGGCGGCAACATGTTAAACTTCGATGTCGATGATATAGGCGCTGGCTTAGAAGACTTTGACCTAGGCGACCTAAATGATAGCCAGCAGGTTGCCAAACTACACGATGTTATGAACGCCCGCGTAAAGGGCGACATGGATAGGCGCGTCGAAAAAGCACAGAAGAAAACTGGTCTTAGTACCGTAGGTAGCTATGCTGTAGCTGGTGCCCTAGGTTATGGAGTTCACCACT
>JAGQND010000062.1 GCA_020428265.1 Candidatus Saccharimonadota bacterium
GCCGACGTAGGGAGTATATGGTACGAACGATGTTTGCTCATACTTGGTATATTACGCTGTAAATATGAAATTTAGCTTAGGGTTTATTGATACGAGCATTTTACTTACGTTTCTGGTGTTATAATTAAACCAATGATTAAAAAAATGCTGGGGTCTAAAAAGGTGAGGTTTGTGCTGGTGGGGCTGGTAAATACTGGAGTGGATTTTGGTGTGCTATTTGCGCTGGTGTATGGGCTGAGCGCGCCGACAGTACTAGCAAATGTTGTGTCTACTAGTACGGCCCTGGTGGTTAGTTATACTCTTAACAAAAAAGCGGTGTTTCGTAGTACGAGCTCGCACAAAGTTCGGCAGTTTGTGATGTTTCTAGCGGTGACACTCGCAGGTTTGTGGGTGCTGCAAAATATAGTGATACACTTTATGACGAGCGTGCCCGGTGTGGGTGAGAGCGGCGCAGGATTGCTACTAGCTAAGTTACTCGCGACTGTGTGTAGTATGGTGTGGAATTATATTTGGTATAGTAGAGTTATATTTAAGGAGCAACATGCGCGACAAATCTAGTTACATAGCAAAAATTTTAGTTGAGCGCTGGTGGGCGCTGGCCGTAATAGCTGCGTTGCTGGTATTTGTAGTTTCGCTGGCCCTTGGCCGCGAACAGTCGGTGTGGTTCGACGAAGGTTATTCTATCATGCTGGCACATGAATCTTATGGCGAAATACTGAGTCTTACTGGAGTGGATGCACATCCCCCGGGATATTACTTTTTACTAAAGGCTTGGGGCGATACATTTGGCTGGTCCGAACTAGCTTTGCGAAGTTTGAGTGCGTTATTTGCAGCTGGGGCAGTAGGTCTGCTGGCGGTACTAATACGCAAATTATTTAGTCGCGAAGTAGCATTACTTGCTTTGCCCGTTATAGCTTTGGCGCCGTTTTGGCTGCGCTATGGCTACGAAATACGTATGTATTCGCTGGCGGGTCTTGTGGGTGTGGCGGCAAGTTTGGTGTTGTTCTACGCAGTGCAAGAACGCACTAATAAATTATTGTGGGTTACATACGGTGCGCTAGTGGCGCTTGGTATGTATGTGCTGTATATGACACTGGCGCTGTGGGTTGCGCATTTTGCCTGGCTGCTGTGGACTCGCCGCAAAAACTTATTTAAGCAGCCGTGGGTGGGGGCATATGTATTGTCGCTTGTACTGTTTGTGCCGTATTTGCCTACATTTATACACCAGCTTACGCACTCTGCTTTGCCGGGTGTGGGTAGCGAGATTAACTTAAATGCAGTGGGCAATGTGGTGAGTATGCTAACTCTATATATACCAGACTGGCAGTTGGGTAAATGGAGTGCGTTACTGATTTTTGTATATATAGGAATCATTATTGCAGTATGGGCGAAAGTACGTGGTACACTGAGCCCTAAAGTTAAAAAATCGCTACAATATGCTAGCTTTTTGGCACTTGGGCCTTTGGTGTTCTATGTAGTTTATGGATTGGCCGCGAGCAAGCCGTACTTTATAGTGCGCTATGTGGCGCACGTGGCGCCGCTGCTGTATGCGCTCGTGGCGGTGGTGTTGGCGTATGGTGCGCTCAAGCTTGCCGGGCGAGCGCGAGCTGCCGTAGTGTTAGTGGTCGCCGTAGTATTTGTGGTAGGAGTGGTAAATGTGGCGCAAGCTGGCAACTTTGTATTGGAGCGCAATCAACACCCGACAGGTGCTGAAGTACGTCGTGATGTAGACTGTAGTGACACTACGGTCGTAGCAGATGGCGCATACGAATACATAGATAATTTTTATTACTACGATGGCTGTGATTTGCGGTTTTATAGCACTACTCATATAGACTACAATGGTGGCTATGCGTGGCTTGCAAACCACGACGACAAGCGCGTGTTGGAGCCTAGTGATGTGATAAGTAAAAATATAGACGTGGTTTATTACCCCAAGCAAGACGGTCGGCCTGACTTTGTGCCGAGCGCTAAATATCACTTGGTATCGAGCCAAGAATACGGCTCTATAAAGTTAGATAAATATTCGCTTAGCGCGGAATAATTTTCATAAGGAATTTGCGCTTAACTGCCCAATATATGAGTGCGGTAGATAGCGTGATAATGGCGAAGTTGATGAACACGTTGGCCTCGTCGGGTATATATATGTGTATGAAAAATACGAAAAATGCACTGACTGTATAAACGTAGAGTGAGTTGGTGCCAATGGGTATGAGCAGCCAGCCAAGGTACTTTTTGATAGTAGGTAGGAACTTTTCGACCACAAAAAACCACGACCAAAACCACAGCATAAATAGTGCTATGCGCGGCCAGTCCATCTGCTCTTTGAGGAACATGTTGTCGCGTAGTTTTAACGCTTCTTCACTGAGTTGGCGTGTCCAGTCTGTTGGTATGAAGTCTACGGCAAATACTATAAATATATTAGCAAGTAGCAGTACTGCGCCTAGTGAAATCATGGGGTATAGCACGTAGGTGGTGAGTTTTTTCTGGTGGCGTTTAAATGCTTTGGCTAGTTGCGGCCAGTGGAACCCAACTACTATGCCTATGAAAAATAGTGGCTGCCAAGACATGAGTTGCAGAAATTGTGTCTCGGTCCAGTCTATGCCTTTGAGGCTTGGAGTCATGAGCCAAACTATGGCACTGGCGGCCAGTACTATGTACCACTGGCCCTTGCGTAGCAGCCAGAACGCTAGGGGGCTGACGGCTATATATAGTGCGTAGAAGCGTAGGTAGTCCGCCCAGCCGTAGAAGTAGTGGAACGTGAGAGTGTCGTGTATGAGTGGCCATATGTCGTGCCCCGGCATGAGGTCTATCTGTGCTATAGGATTGTTGGAGTAAAATGCCCAAGCTACGAGTGTGAAGCCGATAACTGTGATGATATATGTAATATATAGTTGCGCTGCGCGTTTGAGCAGGAGTTTTACGACTAGTTTAAATGGTTCATGTATTAGCTTGGCGCCACGTACGATACCAAGTACTATGCCGGAGAGCAAGAAGAATCCTTCGGCGGAAGATACTAGTAGCTGGCCACGCATTCCCCACCAGTCAAAAAAGTTGGGGAAGTAGTGTATGTGGTCGTTCAAGATGGCTAATAAGAAAAATCCTCGCATGATGTCGAAGGTTTCGATGCGCGGTATGTGGAGTTTGAGTTTTTCCAGCGGCGGATCGTTTTCGGAGATGGGAAGTTTTTTCTTTCGCCAGAACAGAAGTTTTGATAAAAGCATCAGTACTTAGTATACTAGATGTATGATAGAAGTTCCATTTAAGGCGGCGGATTTTACGCTTACAGGTACCGACGGAGAGTCGCATTCACTCAAAGATTACAGTGGTAAATGGGTAGTGTTGTATTTTTACCCTAAAGACGACACTCCGGGCTGCACGGTGGAGGCTTGTAGCTTGCGCGATGCACGCGACAGTCTAGCAGAGCTTGGGGCGGAAGTGATTGGTGTGAGCAAAGATGATGCTAGTAGCCACGAGAAATTTAAGGCTAAGCATTCGCTTAATTTTACCTTGCTTAGTGATCCTAGTGGCAAAACTCTCGAAGCGTACGGCGCTTGGGGTCCTAAGATGTTTGGTCGCGAAGGAATACTGCGCAAAACATTCATAATAGACCCGGCTGGTATGGTGCAAAAAGTTTATGGCCGTGTGACGCCACTGGGGCATGGCGACCAAGTGATTGCCGAGCTTAAAAAACTTCAAAAGTTATAAAGCACCATAAAGACTGCCTAACTCAATAGGCTCATGGTATTACTATAGCATAAGCATTATAAAATGTCAATTAATTAATGTTATCGTGGGCGTTTAAACGCATGTTTGCGGGCGAGGTCGGCTATAGAATCGTCGATTGGCTTGGGGGTGAAGCTACCAAATTTTTTGGTGATGGCGATTTGTAGCATCCAGTCGGCAATTTGTGGGTTTTTGGGGAGTAGCGAGCCGTGTAGGTATGTGCCTATGACGTTGCGGTAGCGCGCACCTTCGGATTTGTCTTGGTTGTTGTTGCCACCGCCA
>JAGQND010000063.1 GCA_020428265.1 Candidatus Saccharimonadota bacterium
TGCCCAGCGCTTACGTCAAAAAATCGTGGTATGAGGTTTATGAGTGTGGTTTTGCCGCTACCCGTACTACCTATAAATGCTGTTGTTTGCCCTGGCTCGGCTACAAAGCTTATGCCGCTAAGTACTGGGTTTTCGGCGCCTGGGTATGTGTAGGTTACTTCGCGGAATTCCACTCGGCCCTGGCCCTTGGCTGCTAGTTTTTTAGGCTTGGCTGGGTCGCGTATGCTCGACTGAGTCTCTATAACTTCGTTTATGCGGCCCGCCGACACGGCTGCACGTGGCACCATGATGAATATAATACTAAACATAAGGAACGACATAATAGCTTGCATGGCGTATTGCATAAATGCCAACATGTTGCCGATAGCTATGGTTTCGGTGCTTATTTGTTGCGCGCCAAACCATACTATGGCTACTAGTGACATGTTCATGACTAGCATCATAAATGGTTGCATAAGTACCATAAGTCGGTTTACAAACAAGTTTAGGTTCATTAGGTCGGTATTGGCTGTGTCGAACTTTTTTTCTTCGGTGTGTTCGCGGTTAAATGCGCGCACTACACGTAGGCCAGTTAGGTTTTCGCGGGTTACTAAGTTTAGGCGGTCGACCATTTTTTGTAGTAGCTTAAACTTTGGTAGTGCCATGCCAAATAGGAATATAACCATGGCTATTACCGCTCCCACGCCCACGGCTATAATCCAGCTGAGCTCTGGAGCACTGTTGATGGCATTTTGCAAGGCACCCACTGCCATAAAAGGCGCCATAAGTGCCATGCGCAGTAGCATGACCATGACCATTTGCACTTGCTGTACGTCGTTGGTACTACGCGTTATGAGTGATGCGGTAGAAAACGTATTAAACTCACTTGCCGAAAAACTCTCGACGTTTTTAAACGCTTTGAGTCGTATGTCACGTGCAAAACCTGTAGCTATACGCGCCGCTAAATAACCTACCCCTACACTGGCTAGACCTCCTAGAAGTGATACGAGTAGCATCATGCCACCGTTGCTATATATAGCTGATATTTGCTCGGCTATCACGCCATCGTCGATGATTTTGGCGGTGTAGTCGGGTAGTTTAAGGTTGGCTATGACCTGTACGTACGTGAGTATAGCCAGGGCTAAAATCATCCATATATAAGGTTTGGCGTATTTAAGTAGTTTTAACACGTGATTTTGTCTCTATTACGGTTGTTATACAATTCATACTTATCATACACCTTTGCCGTAAATATCGTAAGAGCGATTTTGCAATTATTGTTTATTTACGCTTCAGTACCCCGCTGCGCATTTCGTACACTATGGCGTGCGCGCTGCTGGCGACTTTTTGGCTATGGGTTACAATTATTACTATCTTGCCACTATCGGCAATCTTTTTAAATATTTGTAGTATTTTGGTTTCGGTTGCCTCGTCTAGGTTGCCAGTGGGCTCGTCGGCGATGATTATAGGCACTTCGCCAGCCATGGCTCGTGCTATGGCTACGCGCTGCTGCTGTCCGCCACTTAAGTGTTGGGTTAAACTGTCGGCCTCTTTGTGGGTTAGACCTACGTCGGCTAGTAATTCGTAAGCCCTATCTTTGTCGTTGCCATGGCCGCTAAAGTCTAGTCCTACTTCTACGTTTTCGCGCGCGGTCATGTACTTTATGAGGTTAAACGACTGGAACACTACGTTTACATAGTGCTGGCGAAACTGCTGTGCACCAATTTCGCGTATACTTTTGCCGCCGTATGTGATGTCGCCAGATTGTATGGCATCGAGTGCGCTCAGTAGTGATATTAGTGTGGTTTTGCCGCTGCCGCTTTCGCCTACTATGGCGTACAGTTTGCCTGGTTCAAACTTTACATTGACTTTTTTGAGTGCGTCTACTGTGCGGCTGCCGTCGTTATATGTATGTACTAGGTCGATAACTTGGAGTGATTGTGGTTTGGTACTTGGCATGGTTTATTCCTTTCCGGACAATATTGATTTAGGTTGGTAGCGCAGTATGTTTACGCTTGGTAGCACCATGGCCACAAGTAGTATTAGGTAGCCTAGGCCAAATATCGTAGCGTATTCTTTGGCGCCTGCCGACACGTCGATTTTGTCTATTTGCTTCACGCTACTGGCTGCTTGTCCGCCTGGCGCAAATCGTCGCATGGCGTTTAGTCCGCGTCCTTCGCCTGGGCCGGTTTCGGTGTCGGTAGTTTTAGAGGTTTCCGATGAGATTTGTTGTTGTAGTAAACCTTCGCCCATCTTTTGCGCCAGTAGTTGCCCGGTGCCGAGTGACAGCACAAAAGCTATGGTTCCTACGGCAGCGAGTTCTATAAATATTTGCCCAAGTATACTCATGCGCTTGGCACCTACGCTCATGAGCACGCCCATTTCGTATTGGCGGTCTTTGATATTTATCACAACTATGAGTGTGATTATAGCTACGGCTGCGACGATTACAATCCATAGAATTGTCACCGCAAAACTGCCGACGCTTTCGATTGGTCCAACCATAGTTTTATATGCTGTGTCGTCTATGTCTAGTTTTAGATTTGTCTTTTTTATCTCTGGGAATTGCTGCGCGGCGGCTGCCAGAAACGCGTCTTTGTCGCTAGCTGAGTTTAGGTAGTAGCGCACATTTTGCAGGCTTAGTTTGCTTAGTTGGTCGGCGGTCATGAATTGTTTGGCGCCGTCTATATTTGTATATACGGTGTTGTAGTTAAAGTCTTCGGTGCTTGTGGTATATATACCCACAACTGTAAATGATAATTCTTTCTCGTCGGTCACGGTTTTGAACTTTATAGTGCTGCCAACTTTTAGGCTAGCACCGTCGGCAAGTTGGCTCGATATTACTACGCCGTTTTTGGTAGATTCGTCGAACGCCTTGCCGCTCGTGATTTTCATGTTGCCGTTTTCGACGTCGCTTACAAAGTTGAAGCTATTTATGCCCTGCACCGTCATGTCGCCACGGCTTAGTGATGGGTCGGTAAAGTTTGCGTTGAAGTTAAAGTTGAAGTTTGGCCTAGCGCCACCGCTCATTCGACGGCCTTCGCCACTTGAGCTACCCGAGCTTTCCTGTTCGCTATTAAACTTATCACGCTCCGAGTTGAAATTATTTACTTGGTCTTGAATTTGATTTTTGGCGTTATTAAATGAGTTTTGGAACTCGCGTTCACGTTCGTTTTGGGCGGTTTGCACGGCCGTAAATCCATCGGCATTACCACTCGCCACTACGCTGTATGTGTAGTCTTTTATGTACTGTGATTTTGCCACCGAGCTAGCTAAGGTTTCGCTAATTGTTGGCACCGTAAAAGTAGTTGGAGCTGCTGTCGCATCGCTACTTTCACTGGCAGTCTTACGTGCTTTTTCGGCTTCAGCCCGCAAGGTTTCGGTGTCGGGCTGTAGGTACACTACGGCGCCTAGTTTTTCTTTGGCGTAGTCCATACTTTTGTCTACGGAGTTTTTGATAGCAACTGTCGCCAGCAGCATGTTTGCCATCACAAATAGTATCAGTACTAATATTACCGATCGGCTTGGCTTGCGAATTACCGATAGCTACGATCTTTTGAGCATGTTTTTATACATTTATAACCTAAATTACCTTTCATGTAAGTTGTGTTATATGCAGTATACAGTGGCGATGCTTAAAATTGATTGAGGAATACTAGATTTTTAGTAGTTCGATGTTTTGCTTGACTGTTTCTAGCGCCGAGCG
>JAGQND010000064.1 GCA_020428265.1 Candidatus Saccharimonadota bacterium
AGTGCAGGTGTGCCACACCAGTATCTCGATGACATTCGCGTACGCCAAGATACCAATGGTGGGTACAACATTTACTTCGGTGGAGAAGGTACACCAGACGGCGATGGGCACGGACACTACGCAGTAGACGCAAGCGGCCACGTGACATATCGTCGCAATCCGCTGGACCCACATGGCGCGCACAACTACTCTTCAGTAGTCGCCGCGGACACAGCCACACCATAACAACTACGGACGACCAGCCTGCATATGCAGGCTGTTTTAAATTACTGCGGTGAGTACTTTTTAGCAGTCTTATTGCATTTTTATACAATATGTGCTATAATATAGCTATATGAACAACGAGAAGGTGTTAACTAGCTGGCAAGCTGCCGATGTAATACAGTATTACCACGCTGGCGAAAACCAACGTAGCCGTGAACGCGGCTGGCGCGACAAAGTATCACTAGGGCAAAGCGCCCTACATACCACTATGACACGCCATAGCATACAGCCTAATGCTGAGCCACTGCTAACGCTCGATGAAATGGACGCCGGGCTTAGGTATATAAGCACCAACCCTAGTGGCGACCAGCTCACACTTGATTTTTAAGCCATTTTGTGATATAATGGCAATATTATGGAGTTTTTAGCAAGTTTTGGTAAAAAACGGGCCTTTTTGATAGGCTTGACACTGTTGATCGGCTGCACACTTAGTGTTGTCATGCACGAGTTTATACACCTAGCACTTCACCCTGGTAACTGGGGTCACCTACAGTGGTTTCCGAGCCCAGGTGTGATAGCCGAAATAAACGTAGAACTACCCGCCGACTACGACTTAGAAGGCGAAGAAATGGCCGCCTACCTAGCTACGGGGCTGATGCTTATGATAACCGCCATGGCCGCAGCCGATGTATACGACGCCACCGACAAACGCCAAATAGGGCAGATTTTGCTCAAAAACGAGCTAAAATCGGGTAAAATTACCCCTGTTGAGGCTATAAAATTGCTCGAAAGTCTTTAAAAATAAGCATAATTGTGTTATAATAGTAATAGTACCTCATGGAGGACTGATTATGGAAAAGATATTTAGCCGGTTATCGGCACACAAAATCAGAATTCTTGTCGCGAGCGCACTGCTCGTAATGCTTAGTTTTATATGGGTGGGGCACGTGTCTGCCAATAGCCACGATCCCGCACGTAATGGCCGCCTAGTGACCATATATGACAAAAGTGCCAAAAAGGTGATACTCACCAAGGCTAACACCGTAAAAGACGCCCTAAAAGTAGCCAAAATAGACGTCACCAACCAAGACAGCGTAGAACCCGCCCTGGACACCAAACTAGTAGCCACCGACTACGCCGTAAACGTATATCGCGCACGCCCAGTAGTGGTAGATGACGGCAATGCCCGCCAAAAAATAATAACTGCTGCCCAAACAGCCGAGGCAATAGTAGCCGACAGCAACCTAGACCCCATGAACGACGAAGACCGCGCTACATTTAGCGTGAGCAGCGACATAGTCAACGACGGCGCCAGCACTATACTTAAAATTGAGCGTGCTGTGCCTTTTACCCTAGAACTATACGGTAAAACACTCCAAACTTCGACCCTAGCCAAAACCGTAGGCGAAATGATACACAGTAAGGGCATAAAACTAACCCTCGCCGACACAGTATCTACAGATATGGATACTCCTATAGCGGCTGGTATGACCGTAACAATCCTCCGCGAAGGAGTACAAACACCTACCGTAGAAGAAGCCATACCCTTTACTACGCGCCAAGTGCTAGATTTTGACAACCCTGTAGGGTTCAAAAAAGTGCAAAAAGCCGGCGTAAACGGCATGCGCGAAATAACCTACGAGCTAACTGCCCACGCCGGCAAAGAAGTAAGCCGTAAAGTGATACAAAGCGTGGTCGTGAAGCAGCCTAAAGAACAAATAGAACTTGTAGGTGCAGCACCTACCGCACAGGCACTTAGCCGTGGCAAGGGCGCCCAGTACTGGACCGACAGCAAGGGCGTGAGTCACCGCGAGACTTACTACAACCTGAATATGAATGTAGTGATAGGCGCTTGTGGCCCCGGCAACAGCGTAAATATCCGTGCCGACGGTGCCAAGGTAGACAAAGATGGCTACATACTAGTGGCTGCCCACCTGGGCAACTACCCACGATGTAGCGTGGTAGAAACCAGCATGGGCCTTGGTAAAGTGTACGACACTGGTGGTTTTGCCAAAAATCACCCATATGGATTTGACCTAGCAACTAACTGGTAGTGCTTGCGGCTGCCAAAATAAGCGTATAAACTGCGCTTATGAGCGAGTACAACCCCAACCAGGAATCTAACGTAGATAAACTTAAATACACCGTGAGCGACACGGAGCTTACAAGTGCAGTGGAGCAGTCGGAACGCGCCCTAGCGCTAACCCTCGAAGACGCCATAGAATGGCCAGGACTCGGCGGCGAATGCTCGCTGCTACGCTTTACACACCCCGTGGAGCGCAACACTGCACTATTAGCTAGCCGCACCTACACCGATGAATACGGCAAAAACTTCACCAACCGCTACATGCTAGAAATAGAAACTGGCAATATGCTGGCATACCACGACACAGCAGGATACCTACCACCAACAGCACAGCCCACTGGGCCAGAAGATATGGCGGCTCTAAACGACATAATCCAGAGTGCGATAGAGTTTACCGAGACAATATCTAACCTACGCGACAAGCTTGGCGGAGCGGTTTTTGAACTCCTAGGGATATACGAACCCGAGGATATAGATGCCGACGCAAAAAACTTATTTGACGAATAAACCGCTTTTGCTTAAAACACAATATTCTTTACATGCGCATAAACTACTGGTATAAATAGAGCAACAGCACCGTAATGTGAGAGTAGGAGAATCGGATGTCTGGAGAATACCCAATAAAGCGTAACGTAACAACTGACGTGGAGGTCTGGCGCGAGCCGCACGCCACAGAACAGACACGGCGCTTCATGGGTAAAAAAGCTCTAGCTTTCGACGGCTTCGTGCCACTCGGAGAAGTAGAATCTCCGTTTTCTTACATGCGCGACGAACTAGAAGCGCGCGTAATAGGCCAGACAGATGCCATAGACGCAATAATAGAAGCTCTGGAACGCACCGAAATGCGCATGCCTGACGACAAGCGCCCTATAGCTAACTTTGCATTCCTAGGGCCATCGGGCGTAGGCAAAACCGAACTTGCCAAAAGCATAGCTACCGTACTAAGTGGCGGCAAATTAAACTTAATTAAAATTGATGGTGCAGCATATTCGCACGGACACGAAGTAGCGGCGCTTATCGGCTCGCCAAATGGCTTTCGCGATAGTGGAGCGCCAGTAGTTTTTAGCAAAGAAAACATAGAAAAACCCGGCACTGTACTACTAATAGACGAGGTAGAAAAAGCCTCACCAGAACTTTTTAACCTCATGCTAAGCATAATGGACGATGGTGAAATACAGACCAACACCTACACCGCTCAAGATTCTAAAGGCGAAGAAAAAACGAAAAATCCGCCTACATCATTTCGCAATGTCATAATTGTGTTCACGAGCAACGAAGGCTCAGAGGATATGGCACGCTTGTCCAAACAACAACCCACAGGTTTCTCTGTAACCCCCAGCCCCGCCCCCCCCACGCACGCGCTCGACGACGTCGCCACCCACC
>JAGQND010000065.1 GCA_020428265.1 Candidatus Saccharimonadota bacterium
ATGAGGTACCCGGTAGATAGTGGTATGATACCGGCGAGTGCTAGTACGGACACTAACTCTGGTGTCATAGCACCTGCAAACAATAAATAACCTATGATGCACAATAAGGCTATAGCGATTATGACTATGAGTAGTGTGCCAAAAACACCTGCAAATATAGCAATAGCCATCCACAAAGCTATAAAGACAGACTGTGGTCCGCCGGTTTGGTAGATGAGTATCACTACACTTGCCATGGATATCAGGTAGGCTGTAAGTGTGCTGCTGGTAAAGAGTTTTTCTTTGGCGGTAAAATATGACCACGTAGCAATAAGCCCGCTTATTATAGCTAGGCTTGCGGCAAGTAGGGTTATGTTGAACTTACCGTCTTGCGTGTTTATGCCAGAAATTTGAGCCCATGCAAATATGATGACGATGACAACGTCAATAAGAATAATTGCCTCGCAAACCCGGCGATGCCAAAACGGCGAAATTGATAATAGTTTGATAATAAGGCCTCCCCTTTTTTATGATGACAGGCTTAAGCAGTATTATGGAGTATAAGCCTTATGTTTACAAGGGGTTGACAGTTAAAATTTCATATTGAATTGCTTGCTAAAAACTTTGCGCATGCTCCTTAGTGTTGCAAACGCTACCATTAAGTCGCTATCTGCTTTTTGAGCTTCTATTTCGCTCGCCATGTTCATCATTTTGTCTATGTCTTCAAGGTCTTGCTGAAAATTACCGCGAAGTATGTCGGTCCGCTCAAAATTACGTGCGGCGCTAGCTAGGAATTGCTGGTGTACGCGTGGTCCATCTTCGTCAGAATTTTGTGGTATTACAGATATAGCTTCCCAACTTCCGCCCTCGTGCTCCAGCGGCATAGATGTGCTTTGCGACACTAGTTCATCGTTGCTATCTTTGTAAGTTACGCTTTGTATTACGCTTAATTTTTTGGCGTAATTATCTATGTTTATACTTACGGCGTGTTCTACAGTAGAGGGGCCGGCCGCTTCTATAGCGTCTTCGCTCGGCATGTTGTACACTGCCTCGGCTATGTGTCCTGGTAGATGTATATTTTCAAGAGTCTGCTCGTAGTACAGTGTGAGGTCTATCATGCGCACAAGAAAATCCCCTTGTATACTAGAGCAACGGTCGGCGGTGAACGAATAAAATTCCGAACCGTGCGGCATTGGCCAGTCGTGACTGTCATTGTGTAGTAGTTCTTCCAAAGGAGTGCTGTCGTGAATTTGTGCGTTTAGTTTGAAGCCGCCTACACGTCCATTTCTGAATGCACCATTTACGTAGGCTACGCGAGCCATTTCGCGGTAAAAGTCCTTTTCGGTTGGTTTGCTCAATCTCTCGCTCATAGTATTGTTTTACTATAACATATTTTTGTCAAAACATGTAGTTTGTGTGGCATGTATTTTAATATTATGGTCGTTCTTGGAATATTTTTATATGCACGGGGTTATATAGGTCGTCGTCAAACATGGTTTCAAGTTCTTTTTTGGCTTGTTCGTCGGTTTCACCTGTTGTTTTTAGTGCTATTTTACCCATAAGCTCTGGTAGGTCGTATATGTGCGGCGTTAAGTGTTCCCGAGTATTAAATGCCATTTGTGAGTCGTCGGTCTCTACAAATGCCTGTGCGATGGTGATATTGCGTTCACTTGGTACTTCGCTGCGATAAATTTCGTCTAGGTAGTACAAAAAGTGCGTGCGTACTACTTCGTTTTGCGTGCCAACTTCAAACCGCCGCCATAGATTCGGGCGGCGGTAAAAATCTTCTATAGCCCATTTACGTGCGCCTAAAGCGCTCATAAAACTATTGTGATATGATTCTAGTTTTTGCTCGGGGCTTTTTTCGTTCATTACTATCACCCTACTCTTGTTATCTACAGGGGTCAAGCATTAGCATTTTAGTAACTATTCGGTTGTTACGCCGTCAAAGTCTGCTTCGTTGGCCTCAGCTTCTTCTTTGGTGGCACGGACTATGCCATCTTTGTGGTGTGGCGGTGAGTATAGTGTGTATAGTTGTAGCGGTTCGCTATCAGACGCATTTTCTACGTTGTGTTCACTACCTGCTGGCACTATAACTACGTCGCCATCGCCTACTTCGTATACGGTTTCGTCGATTGTCACGCGGCCGTGGCCTGCTTCAAAGCGGAAAAATTGGTCGTTATCTGGGTGGACTTCGCTGCCAATTTCGCTGCCTGGTGCGATGCTCATAAGTACTAGTTGGGTGTTGTGGCCTGTGTATAGTACACGGCGGAAGTTTGTGTTGGCGGTTGTTTCGGTCTCGATATTTACTTTGTATCCCTTTTTCATGATTTCTCCTTTATTTTAGGGTTTTCAGGTAGTCTGCAAGCACTACGGCTTGGTTATGTTCGGTATCTTTGGCGGAGTAAACTAGCGTCAATGTACCGCTATCTTTGGCGCGCTTCAGCAGTTCATTTGCTAGATTATTCTCGCTTAATTCTGCTATGTAACGCTTTTTAAATTCACTGAACTTTGCTGGGTCGTGCGCAAACCACTCTCGTAGCTCGGTACTTGGCGCAATTTCTTTACACCATTCGTTTGCCTGTAGGGCTTCTTTTTTGACGCCTCGTGGCCATAATCGGTCAACAAGCGCCCGGTAGCCGTCACTTGCGGCCGCCTCATCATACGCACGCTTGATTGCAATGTTCATATTACTATTATACACCGTGCTGTTAGGTGCTAAATTTCGTCGTAATCGCTGTCTTTTGTGATTTTAACTTCGAACTCGAGTGTATCTAGTATTTCTAGTAGATTTTCAGGTGTAAAGTTTTTGTTGATTAGTTTGCGTGAAGTTAAAATAGCCGTGTGCTTAAAATAATCTACTGGATACGAATGCCAGTTGGGCATAGCTTCAAAACAGTCTATGTATGACTTAACCATTTCTGGGTGCTGCTTGATGGCATTTTTTAATTTACCTAGCCCAGTTTTTACGGCATGTTTTATGTGTGCTGGTGGTACATCCTTGCTTATAGTAACTATTAGTGTCAACAGGTCTACGTCAGGTAGATTCATTTTACGATTAGCATATCCCATACCACGCGAATATGCACCAAGCATCGTTAGCTCGTCCATTACGACATTATTTATTAGTGGCGTTAGCCGCATTATGGCTGTGTGTTGCTCGATGTTTTTGAGTTGCATACCAAAACGTATAGTTCGTTCCCTGAACATTTTTATTTGCTCGTCGGTTGGCTCTTTCTCTTTTTTGTGTTTGAGCGCGACTTTACGCAAATCTAATGCTTCGGGCATTTCATCCACGTTTACAGTCTCACGACTATCGAGTATTTCAATCCATTTATTAAATTCGTCTTTATTAAATTTAAGCGGTTTATAATTTTCAGATTCAACGGTTTTTATACTACTCTCTAGCAGTGTTTTATCTACTTTGTGGTTTAGTGTTATATATTCTTTAAGTAAATCTTCTGTTTTGTCGTTATAAAGCAAATATTCTAAGAAAATGATGCCGCCTACAACTTCGCCTACTAA
>JAGQND010000066.1 GCA_020428265.1 Candidatus Saccharimonadota bacterium
CTTCGCCTACTAAGCCACCTTCCAGTTCTGGCGAAGTATTATTTTTTATCATGAATTTATAAAATGACTCTATAAACAAATGTTCATACACATGAGCAATATCACCCGGGACATCTATCGTGTCGGTGGCGTTTATGTAGTATAAACCTGTCTTTATGGTATTAGTCATATTATTCTTTCGGTATATTGTTTAAATTGAGTCAGTTTTGAGACTTGACTCAGGTCTTGGAGCTAGTTGGACCTACGCGCGTGGGTGTTGCGACCCTTGGTGTTATGCACTTTGGCGCTGTCCTGGCTCTTGGAGGGTCGACCACTCTGCTCACGGCGTTGGCTGGCTGTCTGCTTGCCGTTCGTGTGGCCGCGGTTTCCGCCCTTCTTGAAGGCGGTGCTGTTCTGTTGCCTTGGGCCGCTGAACATTGTGTCGAAAATCGACGGGCAGCAGCGCTTGCAGGTGCAGAACATGCTATGAGCCATGATGGCCCCTCTCTATTTGTAGACCTTCGTTGCCGAAGTACTCACGCGGTGTGAGCCTATTGATAATAGCACAAATTACTGTAATTGTCAAGCATAACATCAATAAATATTGACATTTTAGTACAAATTATGATATAATAAAAGTATAGGGTTATCTATGCAAGCGCACCTACCACAATCAGGAGGAGAAATGAGTCACATGGTGACTGTGCCGGTGGTCTATACGACTACTAGCGGCCAGGAGTACGCGGTTGAGATTCGCTACGAAGCCCACAAGCTTCAGGCGGCTCTGAACGACGAACCGCCTTACTTCATGTCCTACCAGGAGCAGCTTCGTACGCTTATCAGTAGAGCGATTTTCGCCAAGTATGGCAAGCTTATGCGGCCGTACTGGTCGCAGAAAAGCTTTGTATTCGGCACGCCCGTGCCGGATCTGGCTCCGGCGCTCGCTCAGCGCCTGCTGTCGCACCTTCGTCTCAGTCGCACTTGGTGCACCCTTACCCGCATCATCTAGATGCGGGTTTTAAAATTACGCTAAGCGTGACTCTAGTTTTTGTGCTAAGTTTCGAAGCTCATTTTTGTAGTCTGGGCTAACTTGCAAGCCGCGTATTGCATCCTGCGCTTTAGCGGTATGTTCACGCACAGTTTCGTGTATTTTATCAACTGCCCCGCTAGTTTGCATGGCCTTTTTGATAGTCTCTATGTCGCCATCTGTCATGCTCTCGCCTTTTGCTATTATGTCTAGCAATTCATTGGTATTAGTGGAGCCTAGTACGGTGAGCTGCAGTAGCAATGTACGTTTGCCTTCGCGTAGGTCGCTGCTGGCCGACTTGCCTGTTTGCGCTTCGTCGCCAAATACGCCCAGTAGATCGTCGCTTAGCTGGTAGCCTAGCCCGAGTTCGCGCCCCAGTTCGGCAAGCTTGGCTGTTTCGCTGCTATTTGCGCCCGCTAGAGTGGCGCCGGTTTGCAAAGGTGATGTGAATGAATATGACGCAGTTTTGTTGAAATTTATGGAATTGGTATCTACTCTTGTGAAGCTACTAAGTACCGACATAGTGTCTAGAAATTCGCCGCCGGCTACGGTGTACATGGCACGGTGCATTATCTCATGCATATTTATTTTTTGCTCTGGTTTTAGGTTGCTAAGAGTTATTAGCTCGTAAGCGCCGTTTAGTGCTAGATCGCCGGCTATTAGTGCGGCACTCATGGCCAAGTGCTCGTCGCCTATGCGTACTTGGTAGCTGCCGGCTATGTTGGGTTTACCGTGGCGTATTAAGTCGCGGTCTATTATGTCGTCGTGGATCAGTAGGCATGCGTGCAGAATTTCCCAGGCTGCAGCTATGCGTGTTATTTGTTTAGTTTGTTGACCGCCGTACATTTCGTAACTGAGCAGTACTAGGTATGGTCGCAAGCGCTTGCCGCCGCCCAGTAAATAGTTTTTGAGCACGCGCCATAATTCGCCGTATTCTGGGTTTAGGCTATCGGCTTGTTGGATTTTGTCGTCGCAGTATACGCCTAGTTCGGCGTCTATAAGTTTTTTGGCACTAGCGAGGCTTATCACTGTGCGCTATACCACTCGCCAAACTGGTGCCAGTGTCCAAGTATTTCACCGGCTGAGGCCAGTCCGCCTGCTGCTGCCTGTTCGGCCATCGTGGTACCTTGCATAAGTGTTACAACTTGCTCAAACGATTCGTCTGGTAGGCTTTGTCCGCGTGGCTCGTCTATGAAATATCCAGTGTATGTATGCTCAAAATGACGCAATTCTTCGCCATCAAAATACGCTACGTGCTCGTAGCAGTATATAGTTTTGTCGCTGTGGCGAGCCATGAGGGCTAGCCAATCTTGCACATCTAGCCATGCGGCGATGTCTTTCATGTAACCGCCCGGAAACCCACCGAGTGCTGGTATACCCCAGCTGGTGTCAGACACTACTACGGGCTTATGCGCTACCTCGTAGGCAGCACGAGCTTTGGCTTTGGTTATTTCGGCTGGGTCGTGGTGCTGTATTTCGTCCATTTCTAGCTTGACGGACTCAACTTTTATATCAAATTCTCCCAAAACTTTTGTCGCTTCGGCAATTTTGCGGGCATTTCCGGTAGCAAATAAAATCTCTTTCATACTTATAGTATATCAGTATATTTTTATGGGGTTATTTGCTAAACTATAAGCAGTATATGAAACGGGTACTATGGGTTTAATAAGTTGGTTGCAGGGTCGGCGTGACGATAAGCTTGATACTCATCAAGCGGGTTTAAATGTTATAGAAAAATTCGGCGAGAACCTGACTCCTAACATGCGGGCCTTGCGCCTGGCTATGCGTGTGGCGGATATTATGCTCTCTATGGGGGTGGCGGCCAATAGTGTGGTGTCGCGAGCACTAGATATTACCGAGTCTTACTGTGAAAAGCCGGTCCACATAGATATCACTTCAAATATTATATTTTTGTCGCAAATTCGCGGTGTCGATAAAGAGCCGCTCACGCTTATACGCCCCATGACTGAGCGTGATATAAATTACGTGACGCTGCGCAATGTGCAGAGTTTAGTGCACCGCATAAAAGAAGGCAAGTTGCCGCTCGACGAAGCTGAAAAACATCTAGACGATATAATGAACAACCAGCATCAGTATCCTACGTGGTGGACGTCACTGAGCGGTGGTGTGGTGGTAGCAGGTGTAACACTTTTTTATTCATCTTCGCCACTCGCTATACTGGCCGGATTTTTGATAGGCGTTGTAGTAGACCGCATGCTCTATAGTACGGAGCGCAATGCCGTGCCACCGTTTTTCAGGCAAATTGTTGTAGCTATGACAATGACTTTATTTGCTGCCGTAGTGCATATGGTGGCTACTGGCATAGGCGGTGATTGGCTGGCGCTCAACCCTAGCCTTATAGTGGTGGCGGGTATCGTGCTCCTGGCGTCGGGTATGGCCATAGTGTCATCTATGCAAGACGCCATAGAGGAATAT
>JAGQND010000067.1 GCA_020428265.1 Candidatus Saccharimonadota bacterium
CCTTACCACTTGGCGACATCCCATCATTAATGTAAAGAACTTCGTATTAGAAAGATATCTTGAGTTTTGGTCAGGACCATTGTCTATTTTACTCGCGCATAGCGCTCAAACAGCCCGGTGCCTTACCAATTGGCGACATCCCAATACAAGTAGGTATTATACCTCATTGTGGTCATAAAATAAAGAGGTTAGCGCTTTGACATCCAGCGTACGTATTTGCGGATTTTGGCTATATTTATGTTGCCCATGCCAAATCTTTCGAGCTTGTAGAACGGCATGTCTATTATGAACATCAAATTATTGCCATCTAGCGGCCTACCGATGATTATTAAGAAGCGACGTACGCCAAAAAGTAATTTATATATAGCCTTGCCGAGTATATTGCCGTACTGTAAGTGCCTAAACGAATTATATACATTGAGCGGCTTTTGCCTGTCCCACAGTGGGTTTGGTAGTTCTTTGCCGTATAATTTACTGAATTCCTGTGAGGTCGCTTGTTGTATGTTGCCTGTGCTATATATTTTTGGTGCTAACTCCTTGTATAATTCCTCGTCTATGGCGTCACCGCTTACTTGTAGCGACACGGTTTTTCGTATGTCGCGGCTTGAGCTGCCGATATACACTTTGTACTCGCCACCAAGCTGCAGCCACTGGTGTTCGACTGTGCTATAAAAACAAAATGCGTGCTCGTCGAATTGCATAGTGACTTCGCGCGATTCACCTGGATCTAAATACACTTTGGCGAAAGCTTTGAGCTCTTTTACGGCGTGAAACGTAGGGTGATTTTGCGCACCAACATAAACTTGCACTACCTCTGCACCCGCTACATGTCCAGTGTTTTTCACTGTAAGTGTAACTTGTTTTTCGCTGACTTCTACATCGGAATATTTGAACGATGTATACGATAAACCATACCCAAATGGATATAGTACTTTCATATCGATTTTGTCGTAGTGTCGGTAGCCTACGTATATACTTTCGCGGTGCTCGGCGGTAGCCTCGCGACCAGGAAAGTATGCAGATGAGCCAACGTGTTCGTATGCATACGGGTAGCTAACCGTCAGCTTGCCGCTAGGGTTTGCGGCGCCCGTAAGTATATTGGCTATTGCTCTGCCGCCGCCTTGTCCACTGAGTTGAGTGTGTACGATACTATTTACGCTGTGTTCAAATGGAAGCTCTACAGGGCCACACCCGGCAAGTACTACGACTATTTGTGTGTTTTGCTCCGCCAGTGCGTTTATGAGCTTTAGTTGATTGCTAGGTAGTTGCATATTTGAGCGATCTAGACCCTCTGCTTCGCTAGCTTCGTCGAGTCCCGCAAATATCACCACTACATCGGCCTTATTCGCCAGGTCGATGGCTTGATTCAGCAGCCTTCGGCTACCTTTGCCGAATCTATGATAACCTTTTGCATAGCCTATTATTTTTAAGTCGGTTTTTTGTAGGTTTTCTAACGCTGTTTCAAGTTTGGTGGGGTTTACAAGTGAACTGCCTGCGCCTTGGTAGCGTGGTGTTGCCGCAAAGTCACCTATTATGGCTACAGACTTGCTACTATTTAGCGGTAAAGTGTCATCGTTTTTGAGTAGGACTATACTTTGCTCGGCAGCTTGCACGGCAAGGTTGTGGTGCTCGGTGTGGCGTGGCGACTCATCTTTATGTATGTTGGCGCCGAATTTAACTTTTAGCACTACGTCTAATAGTTCATCTACGCGTTTATCTAGCAAATCTTCCGATAATTTGCCGCTACGAACTTCGCGTATAATTTCATCTGTATTTACTGTGCCGCTCGACGGCATTTCTAGTTGGTTGCCAGCTCGTAAGCCTTCTATGCGGTTGTGTTCGCCGCCCCAGTCAGTTACTACTATGCCTTTATGTTTCCAGTGGTTGTACAGTAAGTCCATCGTCACTCGGTTTTCGTTGGCAAACTGGCCATTGATTTTGTTGTATGATGACATCACGACAAGCGGCTTTGATTGTTTTACTACTTTGCGAAAACCCTCAAGGTATATTTCATGTAGTGCGCGTTCATCTACGATTTCGTCTATTGTCATGCGCGATAATTCTTGACTGTTTACGGCAAAATGTTTGGGTGAAGCGGCTATGCCATTCGATTGTATGCCGTCTACTAGGCTAGCAGCTAGCTCGCCTGATAAATACGGATCTTCACTATAGTATTCAAATGCTCGGCCGGCTAGCGGGTTGCGTATTATGTTAAGGCCCGGGCCGAGTACTACGCCTACGTCCTGCGACGCAGCTTCTTGGCCTATTGCTTCGCCTACACGCTCAACTAACTCAGTGTCCCAGCTAGCGCCTAGCGATATGGCTGTAGGAAAACATGTAGCAGGTACACTTTTGTTGAGCCCTAAATTATCAGCTTTGCCACCTTGCTTGCGCAGGCCATGGGGGCCGTCTGTTAGCATTACGGACGGCACACCTGCATGTTCTACGGCTTTTGTGTTCCAGAAGTTTTCACCGGTCATGAGCGCGGCTTTTTCTTCTAGCGATAGTTTGCTTATAGTGTCTTTGTATTTTAGCTCGTGGGTCATATTTTGTTGGTTAGTGTTACGTAGTACAGTATATTGTGCGCTGCGTTTTGTAGTGCTGTGGTAGTGCCAGCTGGGTCGTCTTTGAGATCTTTTGCTAGTTCTGATTCAAAGTCATTTTTCATCCATTCAAATACTGACGATAGCATCATGTCGTTGCCTGCTTCGATGGCTTGTAGTGCGTTGAAGTGTGCACCTTGCCCTGCTATGCCGGCGTCGGTTATCACGAAGCCTTCAAAACCCCATTCTTTGCGTAGTACGTCAGTTAGTAGCGCCTTGTCGCCGCCAGCCCATGTGGCGCCTATGCGGTTAAACGCTGACATGACACCATGCGCTTTGCCTTGCTTAACGGCAAGCTCAAATGGTTTTAGGTATATTTCGCGTAGGGATTGTTCGTTGAGCCAAGTGTACAAGCCGTAGTTGGCGCGGTTGGTTTCTTGGTCGTTGGCTACGAAGTGTTTCATGACAGCTATTGTGCCAGTGCTCTGTAGGCCTTTTATGTATGCAGCTCCAGTGAGTCCGGTGACAATTGGGTCTTCGCTTAAGTACTCGAAGTTGCGGCCACCGAGTGGCGAACGGTGCATATTTAGTGATGGCGCGTATGCTGCATCTACTCCGAATGTTTGAGCTTCTTCGCCCATCATAGTGCCTACTTCTTGAGCTAAGTTTTGATCCCAGCTAGATGCCAGTACGGCAGGTATAGGGTACGCTACAGAAGCCCAGGCTGTAAGGAAGTTTCGTATGCTTGCAGGGCCGTCGTACATGCTAGTTTTGGGTATACCTAGGCGTGGTATAGCGACAGACCAATATCCACCGTGG
>JAGQND010000068.1 GCA_020428265.1 Candidatus Saccharimonadota bacterium
CTGCAATTGGTATTTCGGTAACTATGGCGGTGTTTAGTCAAAAGATTATACCGAAACTTGGTCGCTATGCATTGTCGTTAGGCGTCGTGTTGATGGCGGTTGGCTTGCTGGTGTTGCAGTGGTTTATAGAGCGCTCGGGTCTCAATACTACTCCGTGGGAATTTATACCAGGCCTATTAATTACTGGCGCGGGTATGGCTATGATTATGGCTCCGATTTTCGCTGTCGTACTTACGGATGTTGACCCTAAACATGCTGGTTCGGCATCGGGTGTACTAAGTGCAGTGCAGCAGCTTGGTGGTGCTATTGGCGTGGCGCTTATAGGCGTATTCTTCTTTGGGCAACTGTCTAGTAGTGCGGTGGCGAGTTTCGACGAAGCTGCGCCAGCTATGAAACAGCAGCTAGTGGCAGCGCACATGCCAGAAGCTCAGGCGAGCGCAATACTCGGCGGCGCTAAACAGTGCTTTGTAGATATGACACACCAAAAAGACACGAGCGAAACTCCAGATAGCTGTAAAAAACTCGAGAGCCCAAGTGTGCCTGCGAACTTGCCGCCAGAAGCCGCTGCGCAGCTAAAAGCTCAGGGTGAAAAGGTTGCTACTATTATGCAAGATGGAGTAAAGCAGGCGAACGCTGATAATTTTGTAAACGCGTTTCGCACGTCTGTAGTGTATGAACTTTGCATATTGGCAGTGGTGTTTGTACTTAGTTTTGGCTTGCCGCGACACATACGCCCAGAAGCATACCAAGAAGCTGCGTAGAGTTTGTGTAGAAATTTAAAACCCCGCGACTTTTACAGTTGCGGGGTGGTAGCCTGGGTTATTCGGCCTTGGGTGTGAACTCGACAATGAGTTCCGGCTTGGATTTCCAGTTGCCGCTCATGTCGGGTCCGATTTTCACGGTGATTTCTAGCGACGGGTCGAGTAGTTCAAGCTTGAGCTTGATAAGTTGCTGAGCCCGTTCGCACCCTACAAGGTCGTTGGCCTTTGGGAAGTCGAGGTCGAGTACTGCTCGCATCCTGCCGTCTTTGATGTACGTCCTGCGGGCGGTATTTACGATGTCGTGCACCAGCCCGTCCATGACAGCCGTAAGGTTTTTTAGGCCTTTCGTCTGTTTATCCTCTTCCTTCTTGCGCTCGCGATTGACGCGGGCCGCTTTGGTGTCTGCATCGAAAATTTCCATGAATACTCCTGGGTAGTGCGACACATGCTGGACGATATGTATTATAACATAAAAATAATAAATAGCCAGCTTTAAGCCGGCAATTTTTGGTGGCATTTTACGCCAAAGCTCGAACCTATTTCGAGCGTAAAGGCTGATGCGTAAGCTCAGCCCCAACGCCTATGCCAGCAAAGCCGACATACGTCCAGCCAGAAAAACCACCCCTCGAATTATCTTTTGAATTTTCTCCACCATACTTATCTCTTTTAGATAAGAAGGGTAGTTTTTCTGATGGCAGAGCATAGAGCTTCACTAAGGTTACAAAGCCTCTCGTTTCACAGTGAAATTGCGGGCAACAATCTATAGGTACACTTTGGCGATATTAGGTGTTAGCTGCATATCTTCGTGCGATACGAGCACAACAAGTTTCTTCTTGAAGATATCGTGTAAATCGCGCACTATCTCTACACTTGCCGCTTCGTCAAGATGCGCAGTTGGTTCGTCAAGCAGCACTACCCCGGCTTTGGTGAGTAAGGTGCGGGCAAGAGCGAGACGCTGCCGTTGGCCACCAGACAACTTATGTCCCTCGCTACCTATGTTCGTGTCTAAACCGTGCTCCATTTGATTCACAACGGGTAGCAGACCCACACGATCAAGTACCGTGTTTATCTCCGTATCCGATGGAATGTCGCTACGTGAACGAGCAATAAGTAAGTTAGCGCGTATCGATGAGTTAAAAAGGTGACTTTCTTGTGGACACCATACGATATTTTCCCTGATTGAGGCCGGTGCAACCTCTCTAGAATCTTGGCCATCTAACGTATATATACCCTCTGTCGGCTGTATGTTTTTTAATAAAAGTGCAAGCAGTGTCGATTTTCCCGACCCGGAAGGTCCTGTGACGAGCAGCCAGCGATTGCTATCGACACTGATAGTTATATCGCTCAGTATCTTTTGTTGAGTGCCCGGATACTGATAGCCTATATGGTTGAGTGCAAGCATTTCAACTGGCGTTTTCTTTAGCTCGACATCTCCCTCTATAAAATCGATATGCGTGATACGATCCGTTCGCCGGAGGACCTCCGTAAACAGTGGCCATTGTTGAATCGCCGTAACTGCATCGCTTAGTAGTGGCAAAAGACCGAGCGGTGCTAGTAGGATAACGGCGAGCACTGGCCCGAGTACTTCGTGTGAATTGGCGGCAATCAGTAGTAGTCCTACCGCATAGGCATAAATAATACAGACGCTAAAACCTTGAAACCCGCCACGTAGCAGGGCTTGCCTTGTTGCGAGTTGTCGTAACGTATTGCTTGCACTGATCACTTCCTTTTGCAACGCAGAAAGATAGCCATTTGCGCGTGCCTGTACATGATTTTCAATGAGACGCGTTAGCTGCACGGTTAGCTGAGACTCGGCATTGAATTGCTGGCGGCTATAGCGCTGTATCATGATTGCGCTAGCGATAAGCGCTAAAGACAATAGTAGTTGTACGACGATAGTAAATAGCAGGGCGCTTGGGAGTAATACGACGATAGTAGCACCTAGACACACTGAAACAATGACGAATGACACTACTGGTAGTAATAACCGAGGAAGTAATTCCTGTACGCGATCACTATCTCGCACCACTCTGTCCATTGTATTTCCCGCAGAAAGCAAAGCTCGAAACGCCGGGCCTTTTCTTGCAAGTCCATTCCATAGCCGTACCCTCAAAGCAGTAGCGGAGCTAAACACGGCGTCATGTATTGCCAGACGTGACCAATAGTAGAGCAGCGCTCGACCGATACCAAAAAACCGCACGCCGACAATCGCAACCATTAGGTAGAGTACTGGAGGTTGTTCGCTTGCTCGTACGATGAGCCAGCCAGACAGGGCGGTTAGTGAAATTGCAAATACTGCAGCCAAAACCCCGAGCAGTGATGCGGACAGATACTTCTTCCATGAACCGGAAAGAAGTTGTCGTAATGAAAGATACAGCGGCCTGCGTAGCGAAGGGGCTTCTGTAGCTGTTTGGTGAGTTTTTGCTATTCTCGTTGTTGGTGCGTCGATGGCGTGAGGCTTTTGCATCGGCAGTGTATCATCAAAAGCAATGATATCGTCTGCAAGTGCTTGCGCGGACGGATCGTGGGAAGCAATGACCACGACTGTTTTTCTTTTAAGTTGGCGTATCGCGCGAATGATAT